>DAOLIQ010000018.1:25887-42618 GCA_035328465.1 Ignavibacteriaceae bacterium
GTTAACTCTGTAAAACTTAGACTTGTAATGGGAGTTTATTCGTTTGTGTTTGGCTGGTTCCGAACTAAAACGCGGCAATTTTGGTCTGTGCCTTTTGTCTCAGAGGAAAAAAGAAAGAAATATTTAAATAAAGTTGTTAAAGACATTACAAAGGATATTAATAGGTAAAAATGTCTTTACTAAGTCCTGCAAATTTTATTTTACCATTTCGCTACTTTGTATTTGATGGAATGGCAGAGAATATCATCTCTTATAAAGAGAAAATATTATAAATGAATTTTCCCAACTTCATTTTCTAAGCTCTTACTTTTTCTAAATTTGTTTCTTTTATCAAGCCAATGGTTAAAATTATTGCGAAAGATATTGAGGCTGCTATTGTCCCAAAGTTCAGCCCACCTTTTTCAATCGGCTTTGTAAGCAGATCGCCAAATGTTGCACCAAACGGTCTTGTTAACACAAATGCAATCCAGAATAAAACTATCTTAGATACTTTTGTATAGTAATGAAGTATCACTGTAATAGTAAGAAGCCCTGTTATCAAAATTGCACTTACCAAAAATCCTAACCCTAAACTGTCAGCCACAAAATCTCCTGCTGCTGTTCCTAATGTGTTTGCAATCAGAAAAGCAATCCAATAATATATTTCTGAAGATGTTGTTGTAATGTATTCTACCGATAGAGACTTTTCCTTTTTAAACCAAAGTGTAAGAATCAACAATAGAAGAATTATTAAGAAGACGGAGCCGACAGCATAACCAAGCCCCAATGTTCGATCTATAAAATCAGAGATGCCCGTACCAACAATAGCAGACGCAGTAAAAACCAACCAATATGCGGCTGGATTATATTTTTTAATTGCGAGTTTAATCGCTAGCAGTAATAAAAAAAGGATTAAAAATATTAATATAGTTTGCCCATAACCGAGATTCAGGGTCATAGAAAACATATCTGCGCCCGTTTCGCCTAATGTTGTGGAGGCAATTTTAATTATCCAATATAATAATATGATATGCGGGACTCGATTTACGACAGTGGTGCTCATAAGATTTACTTTCTTCCTCCGTTACCTTGAAGGTCTAATAAAGCGACCTTCAAGGTATTATAAATTTTGTGTGAGTTGATTTACTAAAAAACAAAAGCCTAGTCTTTATCCTCATCTTCTTCGTCTTCATTTTCGCTGCTCATATCTTTCTGATCAATATTACCTTTTGAATCAAAGAGCAAATCTTTTTTCACTTTATCTTTTGTAATTTCTGCTTCAAAAGTTACCTCACCCTTCGCGCTAATAATCTTTGCTGCTTCGGATATTTTGAAACCGGTATAATTTTTTTCTACAAACGATGCTGCTGATTTCGGTAACTCGTTAATCTGAATAGCTGTTTCAGTTTCTATTAGGTTTCCTTTTTCATCAAACACAACAGAAACATCTTTGCCATTTTCTTTGAAGCCCGCTTCAAATTCTGTCTTACCTTCTTTATCCCATTTTACATCTGTTACTTTGGGATAAAGCTTTGTGAATGAATCTTTAACTATTTTGGGTACTTTTGTCTCTTGAGCAAAGACTGTAAAAGAAACAAGTAAAATTGCAATTAAAAAATATTTCGCTTTCATTTTTTGAACTCCATTTTTTGTTGTTGATAATTATTCTTTTGTTACATTGTAAACATAAAAAGTGATTCTAAAGGAATTCTGAAGTGAAACAAAGTTAGTCATTGCGAAAGATTCTGGAACAGCCTGCCCCGATTCGATCGGGGAAGTAATCTCTTTTATTTATGATTATCAAACTTTACAATCACACTATAAAGCTTATCATAATATTTATTTGTAACCGTTAATCCATACAAATCACAAATCTTCTTCGCAATTGTTAATCCAAGTCCTACAGATTCTGTTGAAGCTGATTCTTTGTAAAACCTTTCAAAGAATTTTTCCGTATTACCATTTGGAGCCTGTCCGGTGTTTGAAATTATCAATTCGTTATTTTTTAATTCAATATCAATCTTACCGCTATTAACATTATGTTTTATAGCATTCGAAATAATATTGCTGAGCAAAATATTTATTAGTTGTTGGTTAGCTTTTATTTCAATATCATTTTCCAGAGAACGGCTTAAGGCAATTTTCTTTTCAGCTATAAAATCGTTGTAGGTTGCAATAACATTATCTATTTCTTCGGTAAGGTTTATTCTAGTAGTTTCGAATAAATCTCTATGCTCAAGTTTATTTAAAAGAAGAAGTGATTTGTTTATTCGTTCCAATCTGCCGAGATTTTTTAATGAGGTGTCAAGCAAAGATAAATCGTCCTCACTCAAATCATTGCTTTGCAGCAGCAGTTCGAGTTTAGATTTAATGACAGAAATTGGGGTTTGTATTTCGTGATTCGTCTCTTCCGAAAATTCTTTTAAGCTGCGATATTCACTTTTGGCTTTCTCAGCCAGAAATAAAAGTGATTTGTTAAGCTGTTTAAATTCTTCAATCTTTGAAGTGGTTAGATTTAATTGAACATCACTCTTAAGGGAAAAGTTTTCAAGTTTTTTTAATGTATCGTAAAAATCTTTTAGAATATTTTTAGAAATAATTTTGTTTGTGAAATACAAAACCAAAATAAAAAGCAGAAATGCCGCCAATGCTACGGCAATAATAGAAGAGAGCATATCTTCTTTTTCAATTAAAGAAATTCTGACAATGATTTTATAACTTTTACCATTCATATTTACAAACGTAGTTAGCTGTCTAAATGGTTCTCCCTCATCTTCTTCGTTTGACTTAATCAATACATCTTTAAATTCATTTTTACCATTTGCTTGATTAGCCGGGATGATTTCTACGAAAGGAGAAAAGCTAACTGCTTTACCAATTTTTAATTCTTGAATAGCTTTTTGAGAAATGTTTGACAATTGTTCATCGGTTTCTTCCGTAATCGTATTTTCTATAACGAAATAAAGTCCAGCCGATACAACTATGAAAACTAATATCGAAACGAAAAGGAAGTAACGGCTTATTTTATTTATTAAATTCATTTTAATGTAAACTTATATCCGATTCCATAAACAGATTTGATGTAATCATTCGCCCCTTGCTCAATAAGTTTTTTGCGAAGATTTTTTATGTGCGTGTAAACGAAATCAAAATTGTCGAAAGCATTTGCATCATCGCCCCAAACGTGCTCAACGATTGATTCTTTTGTTAAAACTCTTTCTTTGTTGCTGATAAAGAATAGAAGTATATCGTACTCTCTTTTTGTTAGTTGAACAATATTGTTATTAACTATTACTTCGCGTTTTTCAGTATCAATAGCTATTTCGTTAATAATTATTTCACGGCTTCCATCAAACAATCTTCTTCTTAAAACGGATTTAATTCTTGCATTAAGTTCCGCAAGATGAAATGGTTTTGTAAGATAATCATCGGCACCAAGGTCAAGTCCGGTTAGTTTATCATCAATAGTATTTTTAGCAGTGATAATAATTATTCCACATTTCGGCTGAATCTTTTTTAGCGTTTTAACTAAATCCAAACCCGAACCATCGGGAAGCATCAAATCGACCAAAGCACAATCGTATTCGTTTAAACTGATTTTCTCATCGGCATCAGAATATCTATGTGCTGTGTCAACTAAATAATTTTCTTTGCCAATAAATTCAACGATAGATTTGGCAAGATCTTTTTCATCTTCTATTAATAATATTTTCACAGTGTAAAGTAAATAAATAATTCTGAAGAAAAATTGAAGTGCTATGATTAAATACTATAATAACAACATTAAACCAATACTACTTTTGATTTTTTATTGTTATCACCTCCCAAAATTAATGTATAATATTTAAGCGGAATTTTAATAACTTTAACAAAAGCAATTATTAAAATTCAAGAAAGGCAGCAAAATGGATATTCTAAACAAAGTTAAATCTGCACTTGGCGGCGGAGATAAACAAAATGATCTGATGTCAACTGTGATCAATTTAGTTGGCGGACAAAGCGGCGGATTAAATGGTTTAATCAATAAGTTTACTTCAAAAGGTTTGGGCGATGTTATCGGCTCATGGGTAGGTACGGGAAAAAATCTTCCTGTTTCCCCAGATCAACTTAAGAGTGCATTGGGGGATGATACTGTAAAAAACATTGCATCAAAACTTGGAATGGATACTAATGCTGTAACATCACAATTATCAAATTTACTTCCGCAAGTTGTTGATAAATTAACCCCCGATGGAAAAGTTCCTGAGGGTGATTTGCTCAGCAAAGGAATGGGTATGCTCGGCGGATTGTTTGGTAAGAAGTAAGTGTATCTGAATATAATTTCATAATGCCGTGATTGAATATCGCGGCTTTTTTTTAGAATATCTATTAGGTTCGATTATTTAATAATCAAAATTGATTTAAAGAAAGATTATGCAATATTACATAAAGGATTCTAATAGCATTGGTGCTATGTATCGGTATTAAAATCAAATTTTTACTAGGGAAAACAAAAGTGTCAATCTAAAATGGCAAACAAAACATCTCAACACATCTTGAATACGGCAGCAAACCTTTTAGGATTTTGTCTTTTCGTTATTACTGCGTTACATATCACCAACCAATTGGAAGCTTACATTATTGATGAATTAACTTCTGGTGTTGCAATTTTACTTACTTTCTCCTGCCTCCTTTCATTTTTTTCTATCAGATCAACAAACCTTACAACAGAAAAAAGAACCGAAACGATAGCTGACTATTTATTCATACTTGCACTAATAGGAATTTTAATAATTATTTTACTAATTACACTAAACTTTATAAAGTGAAATTAAACTATGAAGATAGATACATCTAAACTCCTTCGGTCGGAAGACGAACAATTAGCAAAACTTCAACAAATTGTGAAGCAAGCTATAGCTGAAGAAAAATTAATCGTTCAAAACCTCTTACACCAGCCCAAAGAAATCTTAACTAAAGGGCAGACTGTTTCAGACAAGGTCGCAAGATTCGGCGGCAGTTGGATGTTTATTATTAGTTTCTCAATAATACTTTTGATATGGATTCTATTCAATACCATCTCCCCTCCTAATGATAAATTTGATCCTTACCCATTTATTCTTATGAATTTGGTCTTATCAGCCATAGCAGCAATTCAGGCGCCGGTTATTATGATGAGCCAAAATAGAAAAGAAGAAAAAGATCGAAAAAGAAATGAGAACGATTACCTGATAAATCTTAAAGCAGAATTAGAACTAAGAAGCTTGCATCAGAAAATAGATTTATTATTAGAGGATCAAATAAAAATCTTAGTCCAGAGCCAGGCAGAACAATTGGGATTACTAAAAAGCATTAAAGCACGAATTGATAAATCAAATTGATTAAGCAATTGTTTGAGGAATCAAAAAAGAAATTATACAAATTTAAAAAACACATAGGAATTATAAATTTGCCAAAAACAGAAAATAACGAATCAACAATTAACCCCAATATTCAATTCAAATCATTAAATATTATTGAACCGATTTTACGAGCAGTAAAAGAAGAAGGCTATATTACCCCAACCCCAATACAAGCACAATCAATCCCTATCATTTTGCAGGGTACGGACTTGCTCGGCTGCGCGCAAACAGGAACCGGAAAAACAGCCGCGTTTGCCATTCCCATTCTGCAATTATTAAGTGCAAATAAAACATATCAGAAAAAAAGAAAAGTAAGAAGTCTTATCGTTACTCCAACAAGAGAGCTGGCAATTCAGATTGGGGAAAGTTTTAAAGCCTATGGAAGACATACGGGATTAACCTGTGCAGTAGTTTTTGGCGGCGTTAGTCAAAGCCCGCAAACATCGGCATTGCACAGCGGTGTGGATATTGTAGTTGCAACACCGGGCAGGTTATTAGATCTTATGAATCAGGGACATTTAACTTTACACGTTGTAGAAATTTTTGTTTTGGATGAAGCAGATCGTATGCTGGATATGGGATTTATTAATGATGTAAGAAGGATACTGGCGGCGCTCCCGAAAAAAAGACAATCACTTTTCTTTTCTGCAACCATACTTCCCGAAATTGTTAAGCTTGCAAGCGCAATATTACACAACCCGGCAAAGGTTTCAGTAACGCCGGAATCATTAACGGTAGATATAATTAAGCAATATGTTTACTTCGTTGATAAAGGAAATAAAAATGCTTTGCTTGTAGATATTTTAAAAGATAAAAATATTAAAACGGCTTTAGTGTTTACGCGAACAAAACACGGCGCTGATAAAGTTGTAAGTTACCTGCTGAAGCATAATATTAAAGCAGAGGTTATACATAGTAACAAATCGCAAAATGCCAGACAGCGTGCATTAACAAATTTCAAAGCACAAACCACTCGTGTTTTGGTAGCAACAGATATTGCTTCACGCGGGATTGATGTTGACGACCTGGAATATGTATTCAACTATGAGATTTCCAATATGGCAGAAACTTACGTTCATCGTATTGGAAGAACAGGAAGAGCTGGCGCTAAAGGAACAGCAATTTCATTTTGTGATGCAGAAGAAAAAGCATACTTGCGCGATATTGAAAAACTGATCGCTAAAAAGATTTCTGTAGTTGATAATCATCCTTTTCCATTGATGGATCATAATCCCGTAAAAGCTCCACAGCAGCAACATAGAAAAAGAAGCTCAGAACACTCAAGACCAAGCCGTTTTGGAAAAGATGCTAAGAAAAAATGGAGTGGTAAACCAAAGAAATCGCGGTAGGATATTGAGTGAAATGATTTGATGATTTATAATAAAATAATTTTATGTTTGTAAAAGAAATAAACGCAGCTATTTATGGCACAAAGCCAGCAGAATATTGTTGTATATGTGCAATTTTATAGCTGGTATAAACAAGTTATAGGCAAGCGTAACAGACGACACAACAACCATTAAACAGACAGAAAATTATCGAAACATCAAGACGACATATAAACTTAACAGCGGACTTTTTTCCGACACTACAGCCAAACGCTTCGTGTTTTATTTTTTTCCACCGCACAAAATATTTTGAAATTCTGCCAAACTCACATTGGCACATTTGGTTTTTGCCCCAACCGCAAAAGCCGACACACAGGCAAAACCAAAAGAGCCAATTTTGCCACCGCACCAAAGACAGAGAATAACATCAAGAACAAGGTCAATTTTAACTATCTTAACCGACAAAAAAGCGAATAGAATTTAATAATGGCAAAAGAAGCAAAGGCAAGAATTAAGATTAATAAACTACTTGAAGAAGTGGGCTGGCGTTTCTTTGACAATGAACAAGGAAAAGCAAACATCATTTTAGAAAACAACGCTAAACTGACACAAACCCAATTAAATGAACTCGGTGACGACTTTGAAAAAACAACCAATGGTTTCATTGACTATTTGCTACTTGACGACAAAGGTTTTCCTTTCATAGTTTTGGAAGCAAAGAAAGAAGAAGTAAATCCCCTATCCGCAAAAGAGCAAGCACGGAAATATGCCCAATCTCAAAATTGCCGTTTTATAATTCTATCCAACGGAAACCAACATTATTTTTGGGACTTAGAAAGAGGTAATCCTAATTTAATATCAAAATTCCCTTCACCTGAAACAGTTGAAGGCTACACTTCTTACAAGCCAAATCCACAATCATTAATCAATGAAACGGTTAAAGTAGATTACATTGCGATAACTCAAAAACCTGATTACGACAAAGACCCAAGGTATTCTGACGACAATCAAAAGAAAGTCTACATTGAAGAAAACAAACTCCGTTTCCTTCGGAAATATCAAGTAAGAGCAATTGAAAGAATACAAGAAGAAGTAAAAGCAGGTAAAGACCGTTTCCTTTTTGAAATGGCGACAGGAACAGGTAAAACCTTGACTTCTGCGGCAGTAATAAAGTTGTTTTTGCGGACAGGAAACGCAAGACGAGTTTTATTTTTGGTTGACCGATTGGAATTGGAAGATCAAGCAGATAAAGCTTTTAAAGAATATTTGCGAAACGACTACAAATGTTCTATTTACAAAGAAAACAGAGACGATTGGAGAAAATCCGAAATTGTTGTTTCAACGGTTCAATCATTTTTATTTAAGAACAAATACAAAAGACTTTTCGCACCAACAGACTTTGACTTAGTTATTTCAGACGAAGCTCACAGAAGTATTGGAGGCAACAGCCGAGCAGTTTTTGAATACTTTATTGGCTATAAATTAGGTTTAACAGCAACACCGAAAGACTATTTAAAAAAGATTGATGCTGAACAGTTAGGAGAAAAAGACCCCAGAGAATTGGAAAGAAGAATGCTGCTTGACACGTACACAACCTTCGGTTGTGAAGATGGTAAACCTACTTTCCAATATAGTTTGTTGCACGGAGTTAAAGATGGTTTCTTGATTAATCCAATTGTAGTTGATGCAAGAACTGAAATAACAACTCAATTGCTTTCAAAAGAGGGTTACAATGTTGCAACCACGAATGAAGATGGAGAAGAAGATGAACAATCTTTCTACCAAAGAGATTTTGAAAAGAAGTTTTTTAGCGACAATACAAATAAGATATTCTGCAAAACATTTATTGAAAATGCTTTGCGTGACCCAATTACAAACGAAATAGGAAAAACCATTTTGTTTTGTGTAAGTCAAAATCACGCTTCAAAAATCACTCAAATTCTAAACGAGTTTGCTGACCAAAAATTCCCTGGCAAATACAATTCTGATTTTGCAGTTCAAGTAACATCATTAGTTCAAGATGCTCAACAGTTCACTATTAATTTTACAAACAACAATCTGAATGGTTCGGGCAATTTTAATGCATTGTATAAAACAAGCAAGACAAGGGTTTGTGTGACTGTAGGAATGATGACAACTGGATATGATTGCCCAGACTTGCTGAATGTTGGTTTGATGCGACCGATTTTTTCTCCAACCGATTTTATTCAAATCAAAGGCAGAGGAACAAGAAAACATAATTTTTTGAAAGAACTTTTAGACAAAGAACTTGCTAAAGAGGTTTTGCAACCTGAAAAATTGAAATTCAAACTTTTCGATTTCTTTGCTAACTGCGAATTTTTTGAAAAGGAATTTAACTACGATGAAGTTCTTAAACTTCCAGTTAATCCTTCAAAAGGCGATGGTTCGGGCGGAGGCGTTTATGTTACGCCTGATGATTACGATAGCACCAACCCCGACCCACTGAAAACAATGGTGGTAAATGAAGTTGGCGTTGAAGGTATGAAAATTGACCGAATGTATTTTGACCAGTTTGAAGAAACTGTAAAAGAAGATGCGGAAGTTCAAAAAATGATTGAGCAAAAAGACCTTGACGGCATTGAGCAATATATCCTTCAAAACATTTTTGAGAAACCACAGGAGTATTACAATCTCGACAAGCTACGTAATTCAATGAAAGTTGACCGAAGATTAACACTTCGTGAAATCATTGAAAAAATGTTTGGTTACATTCCATACTTCAAAAGCAAAGATGAATTATTAGAAGACGAGTTTGATAAATTTGACACAAGGTATTTGCCTGATGATGCCTATTTCAGTTATGCAAAAAACTTTTTCAAGAGTTACATAACCGACACAGAATTTAGAGAAATAATAGAGAACAAAAAATTTGCATTGCTCAACACCAATCCAAACGGTGATGTTTTCAGAAAATTACCGCCTGAATTAAGAACGATAATACCTGAATACATTAAAGACAATGTTGCACTTAACCGATTTATGGCTTAACAATATGCTAGACAACGAAACGAGAAGAAGAATAGATACAGCCCGTGATATTTTGGTGGGTAAAGTTCCCGACCCGAAAAGTCAGGTAGAACAGATTACAATTGCCCTCATCTATAAGTTTATGGATGATATGGACAAAGAGGCGATTGAGTTTGGTGGAGCAGCAACATTCTTTACTGGCGAATATGAAAAATACGCTTGGACAAAAATATTTGACCCAAAACTTGGCGGACACGAAATGCTGAACCTTTACGGTGATGCAATTGTAAAACTGAACCAAAATCCGAATATACCGCAACTGTTCAGAGACATTTTCAAAAACGCTTATTTGCCTTATCGAGACCCAGAAACATTAAAACTCTTCTTAAAAACCATCAATGAATTTAAGTATGACCACAGTGAAATGTTGGGTGATGCCTTTGAATATTTGCTTTCAATTTTAGGTTCACAAGGAGATGCAGGTCAATTCAGAACACCAAGACACATCATTGATTTTATTGTTCAAATTTTAGAACCTAAAAAAGGCGAAAGTATTTGCGACCCAGCTTGTGGTACAGCAGGTTTTTTAATTTCTTCATACAAATACATAGTTGAGCAAAATAGTAAAAAATCTAAAGGTGATTTACTGACACCTGACGACAGAAAGAAGCTGATGCAAAATTTTGTTGGCTATGATATTTCGCCTGATATGGTGCGTTTGAGTTTGGTAAATATGTATTTGCACGGTTTTACTACTCCCAAAATCTATGAATATGATTCACTAACAAGTGTGGAAAGATGGAATGAATATTTTGATATAATTATTGCCAATCCGCCTTTTATGTCACCAAAAGGTGGTGTAAAGCCTCATAAAAAGTTCACAGTAAAATCTAATAGAACAGAAGTTCTCTTTACTGATTATATACTAGAACACATCAACCCAACAACAGGTCGTGCAGGTATCATCGTCCCTGACGGTATAATTTTCCAAAGTGGTACTTCACACAAATCATTAAGAAAGTTTATTGTTGAATCCAATTTCTTATATGCTGTGATAAGCCTACCTGCAGGCGTATTTCAGCCATACAGTGGAGTAAAAACATCAATATTACTTGTGGACAAAGTTTTATCAAAAAAGTCAAACGAAATCCTTTTTGTCAAAATTGAAGGAGATGGTTATTCATTAGGAGCACAAAGAAAGGAAACAACAAGTTCAGACGTTCCGTCTGCAATAAAGATTATAAAAGACTATAAAAATCACCTTTTAAACAGTACAAATTTTCAAATTGGGGATTATGAATTGAACGCTTCTATCATTCAAAAGAACACAATTAAAGAAGATGCTGAATACACTTTGCTTCAAGACCGTTATTCAAATACACAAGGGGAACTGACTTCAAATTATCCAATTGTTACACTTGAAGAAATAACCACACGAATTACTAAGGGAACAACTCCAACAACTGTTGGTTATAAATTCGAGGATGATGGAATTAACTTTGTAAAGATTGAATCTATCACAGAAAGTGGAGCATTTATTCCGGAAAAGTTTGCTAAAATTAATGAAGCTTGTCACAATTCTTTGCTTCGTTCTCAACTTAAGGAAAATGATGTATTATTTTCAATTGCTGGTGCATTTGGCAGGGTCGGAATTGTAACAAATGAAATCCTACCTGCGAATACAAATCAAGCACTTGCAATAATTTCTTTAAAAGAAGGCGTAAATCCAAAGTACATATTTTTCATTCTGAAATCAGATATTGTAAAAAATGAAATTGATAGAATTAAAACAGGGGTTGCTCAATTCAACCTTTCTTTATCACAAGTTTCTAATTTAAAAATACCATTGCCACCACTTGAAATCCAAGATACTATTGTTTCCCAGTTTGAGGCATTACAAGAGGAAACAAACAATCTTCTTGCTATGGCGGAATTGAATAATAGAAAATTAAAATCCGAGATAAACGCTTTGTGGAATCCATCAGTAGCTCTTGTATGATAACTAAAATAAATAAGATAAAAGATTTTGGCGTTTTAAAAAACTTCAATGGTAGTGCTTTGCCCGAATTTAAAACCTTTAATCTTATTTACGGATGGAACTATTCAGGAAAAACAACATTATCAAGAGTTTTCAGGTGTTTGGAAAAAGGAAAGTTGCACGATGATTATTTGGCTGCAACTTTTGAAATGGAAAATGCAACTGCAAAATATGATAACACATTCTCAGTAAAGCCAAACATTCGTGTTTTCAATTCCGATTTCGTGAAGGAGAATTTAAAATGGGATGCAGATAATATTGAACCAATATTTTTACTTGGTGCAGAAAATATAGAACTCCAGACAGAACTCAAGCAAAAGGAAAATGATTTAGCAACAGCCCAAACAGAACTTGCAGAAGCTAACAGATTAAGAACGGACAAACAAAACAGATTAAACACAGCTTTAACAAACAAAGCAAGAGATATAACCAATCTTTTAAGTTTAGGTAGAACATTTGACCGTGACAGATTAAAACAACTTGTTGAAACAGTAAAAGGCAGTGTTGCATCTTACACACTTTCGCAAAGTGATTTCGATAAATACAAAGCTCAAGCGATTTCTAATGAACAAAAACCTCCAATTGGAGAAATAACTCTTTCAATTGCTGATTTAGCAATGCTTAAAACAGAAGTAGAAACCATTATACAAAGACAAGCCGCATCTACCAATAAAATTCAGAAACTATTGGACAGCAAGCCAATTAGTGATTGGGTAGAAACTGGAAAAAGTTTACACATAGGAAAAACAGATTGTGAGTTTTGTGGAAATACTTTGCCGACTGATTTACTGGCAAAATTGAACGAACATTTTTCAAAGGATTACGACCAGCTAAAAACAGATATTGAAGCTAAGCTAAACGCCTTAAATGCTGCAAAAATAGACCTAACTACTCCATTACCGACTGAAACAGCATTTTACACTGACATAGTTCCTGATTTCAGAGCAAAAAAACCACTACTCGAAACTGAAATAACAAATTTCAATAATGCAATTGCATCTCTAACTAAAGACTTAGAAAGTAAGAAAGACAAGCCTTTCGACAGACTTGAAGTAGCAGCATTTACAGACAACAAAACTGCACTTGAAACTGCACTTACCAATTTCAATTCAGTAATCAAAACTAACGACCTCAGGACTGTAGGTTTTACGACAGAAAAAAATGGAGCCATTGAAAAACTGAAAGAACATTTTGCAGCAGAATTTGAAACAACTGAAACTTATTCGACAATTCAAACTCAACTCACAAACGAGCAAACTGCGATTGATGCAAAAGGCGTAACTATTGAAGGACAAAAGCAAGCAATTACTTTAATCAAGTCGCAACTTGACGAAACAGTTAAAGGAGCAGGAGTAGTAAATGATTATCTAAAAGTTTTTTTCGGCAAAGACGATATTCAAATTACCCCAACCACAGATAAAAAGTTTCAACTTCTAAGAGGCACAGATGTAGCCAAAAATTTAAGTGAAGGAGAAAAAACGGCAATTGCATTCGCATACTTCACGGCAAAACTCGAAGAACAAAACAACAAAATAGCTGACACAATAATTTATATTGACGACCCAATTTCAAGTCTAGACTCAAACCATTTATTTAATATCTATTCATTTATCAAGAACTCGTTTTATGAGTTTAAATTAGACCCAGCAACTAATAAGAAGGTTCACACAGCTAAGTGCAAGCAATTGTTTATTTCCACACACAATTTTGATTTTCACAATTTAATATTTGACTGGTTCAAAGACAGAAGTATAGGCAAAGGCAAGCAAACATTTTTGATACTTGAAAGACACAAGAATTCGCACAAGGATGAATCAATCATTAAAGAAAATAATAACCTTTTGACTGTATTCAATTCAGAGTATGCTTATTTGTTTTCATTGCTCCATAATTTCCAAACAAATCCAGTTGACACTTATGAGTTTTTATATCACTTACCCAACATCGCAAGACGGTTTGTTGAGACCTTTTTAAATTTCAAATATCTGACACCGACAAAAATTGATGAAAGTATTGACAAGTTAATTACAGACCCAATTGAATGTGAACGAGCAAGAAAATTTATGCACTATTACAGCCACAACTTGACAACGGACAAATTTATGAAGTTTGCCGACCTTGCTGAATGTCAAGCAGTAGTTGACATCATTATCAATTCCGTTAACGCTTTAGACCCAATACATTTAACATCATTGAAAGAAACAGTAACAACAACATAGCAACCGCACAGGTGTAAGCACATTTGCAATTCGCACAAGCCAACGCACAGACCAAAAATTGCAAAAGAGCTTCCACCTAACCGACCCAAGAAAGAATTTCAAAATATTTTTTCCAACGCTTCAAAAAAAATAAAACACCCGACACACAAGCCAGACAAAAAAGCACTCGACAAATGACACAAACGGACGACATAAAAATGGTTGTACCCCACGACAGAAAAGAACGCCAGCCTATAACAGCACCTACAAGAAATTGGCGGTTTAGTGCTTCGTATGACAGTTTTGTGGTTAAACAAGCTTTTGTTCTTCGTATGAAGTTAAGTGGTAAAAATCGCCAACTTCTTGTAGCTGCAAACCGTTAAAGGTAATTTAACAGCCCATTATAATTTGACAAATGCTTTTTAGAAATTTATTTAAAAACAGAGACAAAAGAGAACGCTTTGCACACATTGGAGCAGGCATTGTCATTTTAATTCATTCATATGAAAAATATGAAGGTGGAAACGATTCCTACGAGCTATTTGCGTTGGCAGGATTTATATTTTTGACAGTTGCGTTTTTTCATCCAAAGTTAGAAAAAAAAGCACCTTGGGTTGATGGAGTATTTTTTTTAATTGAAGGATTGCTGTCATTTATTGTGGCATTTGACTTTTTTCAGCTTGGAAAGAAAGCATTACCAATTGCTTATTTATTTCTTGGATTTTTACAGTTTTTTATGGCTTTTAAGAAAAGTAAAAAAGGTATAGAAAATCACAAAACAATTAACTAAAAATAAATTATGGAAAAGAAAAGAAGAATTATTATAGCTGTTCTGCTTTTGTTGTCTATTGGAAATTATAGCACTCTGACAGGAAACGACAACATAAGGTTTATACAGTTTATTTCAATTTTTATTATCGGTGCTTTGACGGGACTTTTAATAAACGAATTTGTTACTTTATTTAAAGCAAAAAGACAATAGCGATTATTGGCAGACAGAAAATTACCGCTAACACGGGGTTTAGTGTTATTGGGGCTTGACGGAATTATCATCAACTTTTTGTTCGTTATTGTACTATAGTTTTCGCTTGACGTTTTTCAATTTAGCTTTTTGTTGTTATCTTCAACTTTAGTTTTTCAATGGAGCTATAGTTCCGCGCGGATTATTTTTAATCCCCCAACAGCGCCAAGCTCTTTTTGCTGCGTGCAAGTTTAAGAAACAATATAGAATTAAATACATTTAAAGAATGAATAAAAACAGACTTGAGGCATTTAGCGATGGGGTTTTAGCCATTATCGTCACCATTATGGTATTGGAAATGAAAGCTCCACACGGTGCAGAATGGGACAATTTATCGGAACTGGTTCCAAAATTTATTTCCTATTTATTTAGTTTTATAATGGTTTGGATTTATTGGAATAATCATCATCATTTATTTCAAACGGTGCAGAAAGTGAATGGAAAAGTGTTATTGGCCAATGGGTTTTTATTATTTTGTTTGTCGCTACAACCCTTTGTTACCGCATGGATGGGTGAAAATCACTTTGCAAGAAATCCTGTAATTTTAATGACGGGTGTATTGCTACTTTCAGCAATTGCATATACCATTTTGACATTCACTTTAATAAAATTACATGGAAGCGATTCGGTTTTAAGAAAAGCGATTGCAAGTGATAAAAAAGGTAAAATATCGACTTTGGCTTATGTTATTGCAATTCCCTTGGCTTATATAAACCCTCTAATTTCTTGTGGTATCTTTAGTTTTGTTGCCATTATGTGGTTAATCCCTGATACAAGAATAGAAAAAGCATTGAAAAAATAAAACCAGCACATAACAATCGTTAGCGGTTATTATAAAACTAAGTTCACAAACCAAAGACAACAACAAAAAATAAACTTTATGAGAAAAATAATTTCATTTATGCACATTTCACTTGACGGGTTTGTGGCAGGACCGAATGGAGAAATGAATTGGATTAAAGTTGATGAAGAAATATTTGATCATGTCGGGAAGCGTATAAGCAAAGGCGACACTGCATTATATGGACGTGTAACTTATCAGATGATGGAAAATTATTGGCCTACCGCTGCAAGCATGCCGACAGCCACCAGGCACGACATTGAACATTCTAAATGGTATAGCAAAGTTCACAAAGTTGTTTTATCAAAAACAATGAAGGGTATGGGAATAAATAATACAACATTTATTTGCGACAACCTTTCAGACAGAATAAATGAAATAAAACAATCCCGCAATAGCGGAAGTAATGAAATCTTACTTTTTGGCAGCCCGACTGCAGCACATTCACTTATTCAACTCAACTTAATTGACGGCTACTGGCTATTTGTTAATCCAATTATTCTTGGACAAGGTGTTCCATTGTTTAAAGACATCAAGAACAAAATAAAACTAAAACTCTTACCTACTACCCGACAATTTACTTGCGGGGTATTTGAACTGAATTACACAGTAGACACACAATGACAATTTACCTTTGACAGATGTGGTAACCATAATTATATATGAACATACAAGAACAAATAAATAAGTACATCGACAGCCAACCTGAACTAAAACGCAGCGATATGCAAGATTTGCACCGCATCATTCTGAAAGTAATGCCAAAATGTAAATTATGGTTCTTAGATGGCAAAGACGAAAATGGCAAAATTGTTTCTAATCCTAATATTGGGTATGGCCTTCAAACTATAAAGTATGCTGACGGAAAATCCAAAGAGTTTTATCAAATTGGTATAAGTGCAAACACAACAGGAATTTCAGTTTATATTATGGGCATTGAAGACAAAAAGTATTTAC
>DAOLIQ010000019.1:0-41318 GCA_035328465.1 Ignavibacteriaceae bacterium
ATTTTTTGAAATAATTAAATTACTATATATCCTAGCCGTATCAGATCCACCTCCACGATATCCAAAAGCGAAATTTCCATCCAGATAAATTATATTGTTTCGTATTGTGGGTTTGGTGCCAAAGTTTATAAGTATTGCGTATGCTGATGTATAAATATTATTATTTTCAATAATTGGAATATACTGTGTCCCATATCCTAAGATTTCAATTGAGGTTAAAAGATTAGTCTTAAAAATGTTTTGAGAAACAATAATATTCGAGTTAAGAACCAGAGCACCGATCGCTCCATTAATAACTTGATTTTCTTCAAATTTACCCGATAAGCCCATATGTAAAAAACCAGTCCCGTGATTATAATCATCAGGTGCCACAATAATCTGGAATCCTTTAACGAAACAAGTATCTACCATACGAATTGAGAAAAAATCACTCGGTTGCACTAACTCCCTAGTATCAATCACACAGCTATCCATACCTGCGCCAATAAGTGACAAGCCGGGGATCATAACCACCTGCTCTTTGTAAGTGCCGTTGGCTACGTAAATAGTATCGCCAAAGACGGAAATGTTAATGCACTCCATAATGCTGTCGGCGGCGGTCTCCCACGTTGTGTAGGGCGGGGTGCTGCTGCCGGTGGGGCTTACGTAACGGACCGTACCAATTATAAATGAAAAATTAAAAATTATAAATGAAAGACAGGAAAGAAGGAATATTTTTAATTTCATAAAAACACCTGAGATTTTTGCTTTTAATTTAAAGAAGTTATTAGAGAAAAGACAGAGGAAGATGAAAAAAATTCAGTCTCAGTACTTAGTCATCGTCAGTTTTTAATAGTGAATAGTTTAGCTCTATCATTTTTAAGTCTGGAATAAATTCCGTAAAATTGAACCAAAGATTTAATCAAAAAATTCAGGCAGCATCATGGAAAAAATAAAATATCAGATTCGGGAAAGAGTCGGTAAAGTAATCATTCCTGAAAACTTAGGGTTTGGAAAATATTTTACTGATCACATGTTCGAAATGGACTATGACCCTGTAAAAGGCTGGCATAACGCAACTATAAAACCTGTTGATGATCTATCTTTTCATCCCTCCTCAATGTTTATGCATTACGGTCAGGCTGTTTTTGAAGGATTAAAAGCGTTTAAGACTGTTAATGATGAAGTGGTAATGTTCCGACCCGAAGCTCATATTGAAAGACTTAACAATTCTTCCCGCCGGGTTTGTATTCCTGAAGTTGATAATAATTTTATATTAAATGCAATGAAAGAATTAGTATCGATAGAGAGAGATTGGATTCCCACAAAACAGGGCGAAGCACTTTATATAAGACCATTTATTTTAGGTTCCGATCCGGTGCTTGGTGTTAAACCTTCTTCTAACTTTAAGTTGATTATTTTACTTTCTCCGGTTGGAGCTTACTATCCGGAGGGATTCAAACCCGTAAAAATTCTTGTTCAGGATGATTATGTCAGAGCAGTCCGCAAGGGTTTAGGTGAA
The DNA here is from genome assembly GCA_035328465.1 of Ignavibacteriaceae bacterium. GTDB lineage: Bacteria > Bacteroidota > Ignavibacteria > Ignavibacteriales > Ignavibacteriaceae > JADJEI01. Next base: position 1,502 of record DAOLIQ010000019.1, read on the forward strand.
TGTAAGACTCCAGCTAATTATGCTGCGAGCCTGCTTGCCGCTGAAGAAGCAAGAAAGAAAGGTTTCACTCAAGTATTGTGGCTTGATGGCATTGAACAAAAGTACATCGAGGAAGTTGGTACTATGAATATTTTTATTCGATTTAAAAATGAAGTTGTAACTCCAAAACTTACCGGCAGTATCCTTCCCGGTGTAACTCGCAGATCAGTTATCCAATTTCTTAAAGATTGGGGAATGACTATCAACGAGCGATTAGTCTCAATTGATGAAGTGATTGATAAATATAAAGCTGGAAATCTATTAGGGGTTTTTGGAACCGGAACTGCCGCAATAATTACTTCCGTGGGTTGGCTTACTTATAAAGATTTTACTATGACAATAAATAATGGTCAACCCGGCGAGCTTGCTGTTAAACTTTTTGATGAACTGACTTCTCTGCATTACGGATTAAAACCCGACACACATAATTGGCTAACTCATATTGAAAAAAAGGAAGTTGTAGTTTCTTAAAGCTACCATTATAATCATTCATTTTAATTAAGGGATGGAATTGATTTTTTTCTAAAATTTATTTCATCCTTTTTTTATGTTACTTTTTCAATCTTGCAGCAAAAGAACAAGCATTTTATCCCAATAATTAATTCTTAAAGAAATATAAAAATTTCCCTTGACAAGTGCTTTTATGTTCACTATATTTGTAGTGAACAAAGGAACACTTTATGAAAACCAAATTAACAGACCGACAACAGCAAATTTTAAGTTTCATCGAACAATACCGAGATGAAGTGGGCTTTCCTCCAACGCTTCGAGAAATTGGGAAAAAATTTGAAATATCTTCCACCTTTGGTGTTAAGCGACATTTAGACGCTCTTGTAAAAAAAGGCTACTTGAATATTGAAAGCAATGCAAGTAGAGGGATAACAATTCTTCAGAATAATGATAACTATTTAAGAAGAACAAGTACATTTGCTCAAGTACCAATTGTCGGAAGAGTAGCAGCCGGAACACCGATTAACGCCGTAGAAAACTATGAAGGAACAATTGTTATTGATCCCCAATTCATAAAAAAATCTGAGGATTGTTTTGCTTTAAAAGTGCGCGGAGATAGTATGATAAATGCAGGCATTTTTGAAGATGATCTTTTAATCGTTTCACCGAATGAAGAAACAATCAACGGTGATATTGTTGTGGCAATGCTTGATGATGAGGTAACTGTTAAAAAACTTGAAAGAAAAAATTCAGCGATAAGACTAATACCTGAAAATGATAATTATAAACCAATTGAAGTAAGCAATAGGAAAAATTTTTCAATTGTTGGAAAAGTCTTAGGCGTCTTTCGTTGGATAAACTAAAAGGAACTAAAAATGAAATCTGAAATATTTTCAAACGCCATAAAAAGAAGAACGTCATTACAGTTTTTATATGGGCTGAATGAAATAGTTATTGACCCTTACTTTATTAGTAAAGATAAACTTGGCAATAAAGTTATTTACGGTAGAATGGAAAAATCCAGTGAGGTTAAAAGATTTGAATATAAAATGATAGCTAACATAAGAGTGTTAACCAGAAAAAAATTTTCACCAATTATTCCAATAATATCATGATGCCCTATGAACTTAACACAGAAAAAAAATATTGATTTATTAATTGATCATTTCTGGAAACATGGATATTTAACTATCAGCCGAAAATTTGGAACGTACTTACCTGAACCTACTAAAATCGGCGAGCATGAAGTTGATATAATCGCCAAGTACAAAAGTGATTATGCAATCGGATTAATCCTGAATGCTGAAGATATTGAATCACCTTCAATCGCGAATAAATTGACTTTCCTTGCTTCGCGTCAAACCAGGTGGACAAATAAAAAGGTAGTTCTTTTTGTTGGCGTACCATTTCAACTTTATGGGAAAGCAAAAATAATTATTCAAAGCCTGAGTGAAGAAGTCAAAAAAAATATTCGCTTGATTCAAATCATTGATCCTTCAATAAATCAGAAAGTTATTAGAAAAAAGCAAAGAACTCTTTTTTCCTAAATTATTACTCTCAGTCTATCAAATCCTGCAAATTTCTAATCGCTTTGCTCTCGAAGAGTTTCTGATTTTCTTCGTGCATTCATATATTTTAGTTATTTTAGTTACCTTGACATTAAAGTGCTATAAATTTAATTTTGGGCGCTCTTTTGGAAACAGGAAATAAATTGGCTAAAAAACAAACAGAATCAGATAAAAATACACAATCAAAGCTCAAGTCCTCCGGCGAAATTCCTAAACACATCGCCATAATTATGGATGGCAATGGAAGGTGGGCAAAGAAACGTGGTCTACCGCGTGCCGCCGGTCATAAAAGAGGTGTTGATACTGTTAGAAATATTGTCGAAACTTGCACCCAGCTTGGAGTTAAATTTCTTACTCTTTATACTTTTTCAACCGAAAATTGGAAAAGACCGCAAGAAGAAGTTTCAGTTTTGATGAGGCTGCTGCTTCGAAGTTTGAAAGATAGAACAAACGAGCTTCATGAAAATGATATTAAACTTACTACGATAGGCGATATCTCAGCACTACCCGTTGAAGTTCAAAATCAGCTATTAGAAGATATAGAGAAAACAAAGAACAATAAAAAAATGGTTCTAAATTTGGCATTGAGTTACAGCGGAAGATGGGAAATTTTACGTGCTATAAATAATATTTCAAAAGAAGTTGGAGGAGGAAAAATAAAAGCTGGTGAAATTGACGAGAAAATATTTTCCGACTATCTCACCACCCGCAACATGCCCGATCCGGATCTGGTTATTAGAACAAGTGGAGAATTTAGAGTAAGTAATTTTTTGCTCTGGCAAATTGCTTACTCGGAATTCTATATTACCGATGTGTACTGGCCTGAATTTAACAGAGAACATCTTTATGATGCTATTAGAAATTTTCAGAAACGTGAAAGAAGATTCGGTAAAGTAAGTGAACAATTAAAAAAGAATGATAAAGGCGTAAAGAATGTCTCTGACTCCCCTAAAGAAATTGCTTAATCTATTTTTATTCATATTCATATTTAGTAGTTTTTTATTCGCACAGATAAATCCTCGAAGTTATAAAATTCTCGGTATTGCGGTTGAGGGTAGTAAATCTGCTGATGCCTCTACAATTATTGTAAACAGCGGACTTAAAGTTGGTGATGAAATACAAATACCCGGTGATCAAACATTAAATGCCATTCGGCAAATCTGGTCGCTTAATATTTTTTCAGACATTCAAATTCAAATTGAAAAAGAAGTCTCGGAAGGAGTTTTTCTTTTAATTAAAGTTCAGGAATATCCGCGGATTGAACGAACTGTATTCGAAGGAAATGATGAGCTGAGCGATAAAGATATCGAGCAAAAAATCCCTTTCATTCGCGGGCAAATTTTAAAACCCCAGGATGTTGCAAACCTAAAACAACGGCTGTTGCAGGATTATAAAAAAGAAGGATTGCTAAATGCTGAAATCAATCCAAAATATTATACGTTTTTCGCCGCAGATTCTTTAGACGATGAAATTGAGGTTACCTGGCGCAATACGATTGATCTTTCTGATGAATATAAATTATCCTACGAACCCAATGATCCTTATTATTCTAATCTCTTAACAAAAATAAAAGATAGAATTTTACTTAAATTAGAAATTACAGAGGGGGAGGCAACAACTGTCCGCGAAATAGATTTTAATGGCAATGTTTCTCTTGAAGATAATGATTTGAAATCCGCTATGGATGAAACTTCAGAATCAGTTTGGTGGAAATTTTGGAGCAGTGCCGAGTTCAATCCAGACGATTACGAAAAAGATAAAGAAGCTATCATTAATTTCTACAGAAAAAATGGTTTTCGTGATGCTGACATTGTTAGTGATTCAATTCAATATTACAACAATGACGAAGATATGAGGATTGTAATTAATGTATTCGAAGGAACACAATACAAAATAAGAAATATCAATTGGGTTGGTAATACTGTTTACACGGCAAATCAGTTGAGCGAACGATTAGATTTTAAAAAAGGCGACATTTATGATTACGAAAGGTTTGAGCAAAACTTAAAAGGAAATGAAAAGCAGAGCGACATTTATGCTATGTATCTGGATAATGGATATCTGACTTTCAATCTTACTACTGCCGAAACGAAGATACCGCATGATTCAATTGATGTTACGATAAGGTTGGAGGAAAGAAATCAATTTCGAATTGGAAATGTAAATATTGCGGGAAATGACAAAACAAAAGACAAAGTTATTCGCCGCGAACTTTATACTGTGCCGGGAGATTATTTTAACCGCGGGTTTCTTTTCCGCAGCATTCAGCAGCTTGCAAACCTTCAATACTTTAATGTTGAAAAACTTTATGGACCTTCTGGAATCACAACCAAACTCAGCAGCGATAGCACTGTAGATGTCGGCTTCAATGTAGAAGAAAAATCAAGTGATTACCTGAATGCTTCTGTTGGTTACAGCGGCAGTTTCGGCTTCAGCGGTGCGATGGGAATTACGCTTACTAATTTTTCTATTGCTGAACCATTCTCGTTGGGTGGTGGACAAATATTAAGCTTCAACTGGCAGTTTGGCGTCGGTTCAATTTATAGAACATTTACTGTTGGATTCACTGAGCCCTGGTTATTTGATACCCCAACCTTAGCTGGTTTTGAAGTTTTCGATACTCGTCAGCAATACATCTATGATTTAAGACAGTCCGGCGGAACTTTGCGTCTGGGAAGAAGATTGAAATGGCCTGACGACTTTTTTTATCTGCTTGGCAGGTTTAAATATCAATACAATAATGTTATTGAAGGTCAGAATTTTTACGCAGAAGGTGTAACAAATCAATTTACTGTTGGTGCAACTCTGAGCAGAAAGAATATTGATAATCCAATCTTTCCTTCCTTCGGTTCAAATTTTTCTTTAGATGGTGAAATTTCAGGAGGTCCGTTCTTGCCCGGGGATGTTGATTATTTAAAAATTAGTTTTACTGCCGAGTGGTATAGAAAATTATTCAATTCAAACAGGTTGGTTCTTTACACAGTTGCTGATCTCGGTTACATAGACGAGATAGTCAAAGGCACACAAATCCAACCATTCGAATTTTACTACATGGGCGGTAATGGATTAGTAATTGCTACATCCCCCTTGCGTGGCTACGATGATCGAACTGTTGGACCGAGAAATGCAAACGGCGATGTTATTGGAGGAAGAGTGATGACACGTTTTACAACTGAATTTAGATTTGCAGTTGCTCTCGAACCGATTCCACTTTATTTATTAGTTTTCGCGGAAGCTGGAAATGTTTTCGAAAATTTTGACAAAACAGATATTTTCAACTTACGTCGTTCGGTTGGTATTGGCGCAAGAATTTTTATTAATCCTTTAGGATTAATTGGTTTTGACCTTGGATATGGATTTGACAGGCAGCTTACAGATGGCAAAGACCCTGCTTGGTTATTTCATTTTCAGTTTGGCAAAGGATTTTAGTTAATTATTTAATATTAAGTTATAAAAGGAAAAAAAAGTGAAAAACTTTCTGATCACAATTGTATTATTGATTCTTCAAGCAACAATTATTTTTGCTCAAGTGCCTCAAAAGACAGGCTATGTTGATTCTCAAATAATTCTAACTCAATTTCCTGAAGCTATAAAAGCCCAAGGAGATCTTGATGCTATTACCAATTTATGGAGTGCACAACGCGATTCTATGCAACTCGCTCTTCAGCAAGGTTATGCTGATTATCAAAAGCAAGCAGAAACAATGGCCCCTGATAAAAAAGCAGCAGCTGAACAAAATCTTATTAAAATGGAGCAGGATTTGCGTCAGTTCTCTCAAGCCAAATTCGGGCAGGGCACAGGAGAAATTTATTTAAAGCAGGAAGAAATTTTCAACCCGGTAAAAGCAAAAATTTATAAAGCAATTGAAGATGTTGCTAAAGAAGAAGGAATGCAATTCGTTTTCGATAAAAGTGGTGATATAATTCTTCTATATGCTGACTCGGCTTACGATATTACTTTTAAAGTACTTGATAAACTAAAACGCGGATTGTAAATAATACGTGGAGCAAATTTTAGCTTAAATATTTTTGTGACGAAATTTTTGAGGTAACGATGAAAAAAATCTCTTTGCTTATTACTTGTACATTTCTTTTTTTTGCTGGATCATCAATTGCACAGTTAAAAATTGGTTATGTTGATTCTGATACGATTATGGAGAACCTTCCTGATGCCCAGGATGCAAATCAGAAGCTGGATGCTTTGGTTAAAGAGTGGCAAACAGAACTTTCCAAACTCGAGCAGGAATGGAAGACCAAGTATGATGATTACGATAAAAGAAAATTAATAATGACTGATCAAACCCGTGCCGAAACTGAGCAGGAGCTTATTAAACTTGAAAAGCAGGTGGGTGAATTCCGCGAAAAGAAATTTGGAAATAACGGCGAACTTTTTCAGAAGCAGGATGAAATAATGAAACCTGTCCAGAACAAAGTATTTAACGCTATCACTGATATTGCTAAAGAAGAAGAGCTTGATTTTGTTTTCGATCGCAGCGGTGATGTACTTCTGCTTTATGCTAAAGAAGAGTACGATATTACTGCAAAAGTTTTGGAAAAATTAAAGCTCGAATAAAAATGAAAATTAAAATAAGGGATATTGCCTCCTTAATTGGAGGCAGTATTTTCGGTGATGATAATCTTGAAATTCAGCGACTTTCGAAAATTGAGGAAGCATCAGACGGAGAATTAACTTTTTTGTACTTGCCTGCTTATGAAAAGTATTTTTCTTCTACACAAGCTTCCGCAATAATTGTTAAACCAGGGTTCAATAAAACCAGAAATAATATTACTTACATCGAATGTCCCGATCCAAATAAAGCATTCGCAAAAATTTTAATTCACTACTTTACTCCGGATTTCCTTCTTGAGGGCATTGATTCTACGGCCTTTGTTCATCCTTCAGCCAAAATTGGCCGCAATGTTGGAATTGGTAAAAATGTTGTCATCTCTGCTGATTGTAGAATAGGAGATAACACAAAAATATTTCACAATTCAGTATTGCTTCAAAATGTCTCTATTGGCAGTGACTCTGTTATTTTTCAAAATGTTAGCATCAGAGAACAATGCAAAATAGGAAACAAAGTCATTATACACGCCGGTGCGGTAATCGGCTCGGATGGATTTGGATATATTACAGATGAAAAAGGTGTTTATAATAAAATTCCTCAAATTGGAAATGTTATTTTGGAAGATGATGTTGAAATTGGAGCGAATGTTACTATTGATCGTGCAGCACTTGGCTCAACAATTTTAAAACGAGGGGTCAAGATAGATAATCTTGTTCAGATAGCTCATAATGTTGTTGTCGGCGAGGATACTGTAATGTCGGCTCAGACTGGAATTTCCGGGAGTGCCAAAATCGGGAAGCATTGCATTTTTGCCGGACAGGTGGGTGTTGTTGGTCATATTGAAATTGGCGATAATGTAATCGTAATTGCTCAATCTGGGGTTTCAAAATCAATTACCAAACCCGGTATGTACTTCGGAAGCCCGACAAAAGAGTTCGGTCACGCAAAACGAATAGAAGCACATCTTCGAAATCTTCCGGAGTATGTGGAAAAAATAAAAATGCTGGAAAAAGAAATTTTTATTCTCAAAGAAAAAATCAATAGCACGAAATAACCTTCATATGGTTATTTTTTTTACAGAGCTACTACACTTTACTTTCTATAGATATTTTTGATTTCACAAAATCAATTTTGCAAAATGTGACCTAATATATTTAGATGTGGCTTTAATTGTATTTCAATAACCATCTTACTATTTTTTCAAATACATTAAGAATATAAAATCAAAACTTTCAGGAAACTAAATGCTTGAGCTACAAAGAACTATTTCGCAACCAATGACTATTTCAGGGGTGGGGTTACACACAGGAACGTTTTGCACAATGACTTTCAAACCTGCCCCCGAAAATTATGGGATCAGATTTATTCGGATTGACCTGGGCGGGAAACCGGAAATTTCAGCTACGGCTGATAATGTGGTGGATGTTTCCCGCGGAACAACCCTTGGAATTGGTGAAGCGAAAGTCTATACGGTTGAACATGTGTTAGCTGCTATTGTGGGTCTTCAAATTGATAATATAATTATTGAATTAGATGGGATTGAGCCTCCAATTGGCGACGGCAGCGCGATGCCGTATGTAGAGCCATTGTTAAAAGCCGGCTTTCAGCAGCAAGAAGCACCAAAAGATTATTTGATAATTGATCAAACAGTGATGTACCACAACGAAGAAAAACAAATTGATATAGTTGCGCTTCCACTTGATAGTTATCGTGTAACTGTAATGGTTGATTATCAGAATCCTGCATTGGGAAGTCAGCATACTGGTATGTTTGATCTCGAAAAAGAATTTGTAAATGAATTTGCGCCGGCAAGAACTTTTTGTTTCCTAAGTGAAATAGAACAATTAGTCAGTGATGGTTTAATAAAGGGTGGGGATATTGATAATGCTATCGTAATTGTAGATAGAAATCCTTCTCAGCCGGAACTTGATTCACTTAGCCAAAAACTGGGGATACAAAATAAACTTACGCTTGGTGAAAACGGAATATTAAATAATGTCAAAGTCAGATTTAAAAATGAGCCTGTACGGCACAAGCTTCTCGATTTACTTGGCGACCTTGCTCTAATCGGCGCACCAATCAAAGCACAAATACTTGCGGCAAGACCCGGTCATAGAGCAAATGTCGAATTTGCAAAGATGGTTCGAAAACTTTATCAGCAGAAGAAACTTGTTAAAAAATATCAGTTTGTCAAAACTGAAGGTGTTGTCTTCGATGTAAATGCAATTCAAAGAATACTTCCGCATCGTTACCCTTTTTTACTTGTTGATAAAATTATTCACCTCGAGCTTGATAAGAAGGTGATCGGAGTTAAATCTGTTACTGTTAATGAGCCGTTCTTTGTGGGGCATTTTCCAGGTCAGCCAATAATGCCCGGAGTAATAATCATTGAAGCCATGGCTCAAACGGGAGGGGTGCTGCTTCTAAATGCTTTTCTCAATCCTGCAGATAAATTAGTTTATTTTATGCAGATAAATAATGCTAAATTCAGAAAACCGGTTGTGCCAGGCGACCAATTGGTTTTAGAAATAGAATTGACAAGCAAAAAAAGCAAAGTTGTTATGATGAGCGGGAAAGCTTTCGTAAATGAAACTTTGGTAGCCGAAGCCGATTTTATGGCAGGTGTTGTTGATAGAGAACAATCAATGAAGGATTAGAATTAATTTATGAATCAAGTTCACCCCACCTCGATAGTTAGTTCAAAAGCAAAACTTGGTGATAGAATTACCATCCACCCTTACTCCATAATTGAAGACGATGTTGAAATAGGTGACGATTGTGAAATCGGTCCTTTTGCAGTGATTTATAACGGGGCAAGAATTGGTAACAGAGTTAAAATAAAACAATCAGCCTCTATTGCTAATGCACCGCAAGATCTCGGTTATAAAAACGAACCCACAAAATTTTATATCGGAGATGACACTATTATTAAAGAGTTTGTTGCGTTGCATAGAGGAACTAAATCAACGGGAATGTCAACGGTTGGTAAAAATTGTTACCTAATGGCTTACTCCCACGTTGCTCATGACTGCGTTGTAGGAGATAATGTAATTCTTGCGAACGGAGTGCAGCTTGCCGGCCATGTACATATTGAAAATTTTGTGACTATTGGTGGATTAACACCTGTTCATCAGTTTTGTACTGTTGGTCAACATTCCATGATTGGCGGTGGTTTTAGAATTACACAGGATCTCCCTCCATACATTCTTGCGGCAGGCTATCCATTAAAGTTTTCGGGATTAAATGTTATCGGCCTAAGAAGAAGAGGCTTCTCAAACGAAGATATTTTCGCACTAAAAAAAGCGTACGGATATATTTATGATAATTCGTTAAATGTCTCACAAGCAAAAGCTAAAATAGAAAATGAGTTGATTGAAAATAAATTTGTTAAAATTGTTATCGATTTTATTAATAATAGTAAGCGTGGTTTGATAGGAAAGTGAAATGGAAGCACATTGACACCGGTTTAAATACCGGTTCGTTTAATATGAATCTCGATTTACAAATTGCTAAATCATTACCGGAGGATACTGCTGTTTTAAGAACTTACAGATGGCAGCCTTTTTGTATCTCTTTAGGGGCAAATCAAAAAAATGATTCTATAGATAGTTACTCAGCCAATAAAAACAATATTGATATCGTAATTAGACCGACCGGAGGCAGAGCAATTCTGCATTCTGAAGAGTTGACTTACTCAGTTATACTACCAATTAATTTTAATTCGTCTGCAAAAAATATTTATCATGAGATAAACATTGCACTTAAAAAAGGATTGACTTTTTTTAACCCAAAACTTGAAGCTATTCAACTTGAGAGTGTGCAAGCAGATTTTCAATCCCTGTATAAAGAAACCAAAGGAATAATCTGCTTTGCAGTACCGGCAAAGAGCGAATTAAAATACAATGGAAGAAAAGTAGTAGGCAGCGCACAACGCAAATTAGACAAAACCATCCTGCAGCATGGTTCTATTTTATGCGGTAAATATCATCTCAATATTGTTAATTACATGAAAATATCTGATATAGAAAAAATAAAATTAAAAAATGAAATTGAAAGCTCCACAACCACACTTGATCAAATTCTAAACCAAAACGTTGATTATGAAATTCTATCAGAATCAATTTTAAAAGGCTTTGAAAAATATTTTAATTGTAAATTTGACAAGCAAGCCCAATTTGAATTTACACCACAACTTCAGGCGGAACAATAATGAGTACCGAACAGGAAATAAAACGGATTACAACTAAGAGTCTTGCCTTACTAAAAAAGAAAAAGATTAAAATCACCGCTTTAACCGCTTATGATTTTATCACTGCAAAACTTTTAGACAATGCTGGAATTGATATTATACTTGTTGGAGATTCACTAAGCAACGTATTTCAAGGCAATGAAACCACGCTTCCGGTTACGATGGACGAAATGATCTATCATACGAAGTCAGTAGCAAAGGGAGTAAACAGAGCAATGGTTGTGGTGGATATGCCTTTTATGTCGTATCAACTAAGTGTTGACGAAGGATTCAGAAACGCCGGGAGAATAATGAAAGAAACATCTGCAAGTGCTGTGAAACTTGAAGGGGGTCAGAGAGTTGCCGAAACAATTAGAAAAATTACCGAAGCCGGAATTCCGGTTATGGGGCATGTTGGATTGACTCCACAAAGCATCCATCAATTCGGGAGCTACCGCGAGAGAGGAAGAACTAAAGCCGAAGCAGATGAAATATTAAACGATGCAAAGGCAGTTGAACAGGCTGGCGCTTTTTGCATTGTACTTGAAAAAATTCCTGCTTCACTCGCGAAAAAAATTTCGACTTCAGTTACTGTTCCAACGATCGGAATTGGAGCCGGTGTTTATTGCGACGGGCAAATTTTGGTTACACCAGACATGCTCGGGTTGAATATGGATTTTCATCCAAGATTTGTGAGGCATTATTGCAAACTTGCAGATACAATGACTGAAGCTTTTAAAAAATATATTGAAGACATAAGAGATAAAAAATTCCCCTCCCCCGACGAAAGCTATTAAACTGCAATACACTTTAATATCCAGCCTGAACTAATCAATGAGTAGCCTTAATAAAATAGTGATTCGCGCAGCTTTGTTTCTCTTTTGTAGCTTTGTTTCCTTCGCTCAATCGGATACTCAAATCTTTCTTGAAGGCGCGGCAGTTAACGGTATCGAAAGATTCGGCGACGAACTTTGGATTTCAACCTATGGACAGGGGATTTATAAATACTCCTATAAAAATTTAGTTTGGGAAAATTATTCAACTAAGAATAATAATCTTGAGAATGATTTATTTTATTGTATTGCAGTTAGCAAAGACTTCGTTTGGGCTGGCAGTGCTGAAGGCTTATTCATTTTTAATAAAAAGAAAAACAAATGGACAAAGAAAAAATTTTCGCAGGGAGGGGAGTTCGGAAATTGGATCAGGGCATTGGAATTTGATGACGATAAAAATTTACTTTGGATTGGCAGATTCAGAAACATCTCATTTTATGATGTTAAAAAGCAAACTTACACCGATATAGATCGTACTCAGGGAAACGATTTAAAATCAAACACCATAAAAGCAATTGCTATTGATGGTGATAGTTTAATTTGGTTTGGTTCGGAATCAGGCATACATAAATATTATAAAAAGAAGAGCTCTCTTGATCCTAAATCATGGTACTACTTAACAAATAAAGGCAGATATTTTAATGGTGAAGGTAAATCAGTATCAGTCTCTGATTTTCTATTCGAAGGCGGGAACATCTGGTTTGCAACTGATGAGTTTGTAACGAAAGAAGACCCGGAATTTAATCTTGGAGGTCTTTTTAAATTCAATAGAAAACTTGATTGGAAAAAATATTATAAAGGCAATGGTCTTGCTGGTAATGGAATCTATTGTATTGAAAGATCCGGAAATTATATCTGGGCAGGGGTTTATTCTTTTGATAAGAATCAGCGAAAAGAATATGGAAAAGGAATTACCATTATCAATAGATTAAATGGGAAAATTGAAACGATAGATTTAAACGAACTCAATATTACTTCTTCTATTATCCACGCAATGTATTTTGATGGCAATGCAATCTGGCTGGGTACAGATGATGGGTTAGCTAAAATAAATCTGCGAAATCCGCTTGCGCAGTGGACTTTAAAAAAAGAAATTAAAAAAGGAAAGTAAATAGTAGAATCGTTAGTCTAAGGCGTCATTTAGTCAATGATTCTTAGGACAAACCGCTTCATAAGTGGATAAATAATAACTATTTTAAACTATTCAATTAAATTATTATGGATTAAAAATGATCAATGCTTCTCTTAGGCGAATAAAACATTTAGAGAAAAAATTTTCTGGTAAAAATATAATTGTAATTGGCGATATGATGCTTGACTGCTATTTCCGCGGCGATGTTAAAAGAATTTCTCCCGAAGCTCCCGTACCAGTGATCGAAATTGAAAATGAATTTTTCAGGTTTGGCGGTGCAGCAAATGTAGCATTAAATGTCTCTAAGCTTGGTGGTAATGCTCTCCCAGTCGGAGTTATAGGGAAGGACAACGATGGAAAAATATTTAAAAATTTAATCAAGCAATCAGGGATTTCTGATGATGGGATTTTCCATGATCCGAATAGACCAACCACTACTAAAACAAGGGTGATAGCTCAAGGGCAGCATGTGGTGAGAATTGATAAAGAAACAAAAGTAAATATCAATTCCAAAATTGAAGCAAAAATTCTTACGTTCATTTCGTCCAAAATTAGTTGGGCGGATGGTATAATTCTGGAAGATTATAATAAGGGGGTGTTGACTTCCGGATTGATTAAATCAATTATCACAGTGGCAAAAAAGAATAATGTAATGATTACTGTTGATCCAAAGTTTAATAATTTTTACGAATACAAAAATGTGAGAGTTTTTAAACCTAATCGAAAAGAAGCTGAAGATGTTCTTGGAATGAAAATTAGCTCCGATGAAGAAATTAGATTTGCAGGAGAGGAGATTCAAAATAAACTTGGTGCTGATTATGTGCTCTTGACTCTTGGAGAGGGGGGTATAGCTGTTTTTGAAAAAAATAAGCCCGAAAGAAGAATGCCAACAAAGGCAAGAGTAGTGGCTGATGTTTCAGGAGCCGGAGATACAGTTATCTCGACTCTAACTATGGCGCTCGCTGCAGGCGCCGATATTTATGAAGCATGCTACCTTGCTAATTTTGCAGGAGGATTGGTTTGTGAGGAGGTGGGGATCGTTCCAATTGAACATAAAAAATTATTTAGTGCTGTATATGAAGAGGTAAAACAATAATGATTGTTACATTAGAACAGATCATTGACATCAGAGCAAAATTAAAATCTGAAAATAAAAAAGTCGTTTTCACGAATGGTTGTTTTGATATTTTACACTCCGGTCACATAGATTATCTTTCTAAATCCAAAGAATTGGGCGATATTCTTATTGTTGGATTGAACAGCGATTCTTCAATTAGAAGAATTAAAGGCGAAAGGCGTCCTATAATGAATGAAATTGATAGAGCTTTTATTTTATCAAACCTAAAGCCTGTAGATTATGTTATCCTATTTGATGAAGATACTCCTGCTGAAATTATAAATCAAATTATTCCGGATATCCTTGTTAAAGGTGCTGATTGGGAAATATCGAAAATTATAGGCAGAGATGTAGTTGAAAAAAACGGGGGTCAAGTTAAAACAATTACTTTCGTCAATGATATTTCTACTTCCAAAATAATTGATATAATTCTGAAGAGATACACTCATTAATTTTATGAGCAAACTCACAAACAAAGGAATGGAAGAGAATTCTAAAAAAATTAAACCGAAACGAAGTTTGTTCCATAAAATTGTTAATGTATTCATTTATACAGCTTTAACAATTTTTGTAATATTCCTGCTCATATTAGGTTTTAGTCAAACCTCCACCTTCCGCGAAATGCTTAGAACTAAGCTACTAGACATTGCCAATCAAGAATTAAACGGAAAGGTGTATGTTGAAAGAATTGATGGAACCATTCTGTCTTCAATTATTCTACACAATACAAATATTACAATGGATGGTGACACACTATTCAAATCTGAAATGATTGAATTAAAAACCAGTCCTCTTAAAATTTTATTTAAGATAATTTATCTTCGCAAATTTGAATTACGAAATGCACAATTAAATCTCACCCGTGATGATAATGGTGAATTAAATATTGCGAGACTTTTCCCTACATCGGAGGATACTGATGAGACTTCCTCACCATTCCCTTTCAAAATCCAAGTTGCTGACTTTAAACTTGTTAATGTAGATTTTCATTTTAAAAATGGCGGGGTTACTCAACTGCCCGATTATGATTATTTCAATTTGGATGATCTTTCAATTAATAAAATCAATCTTGCTTTCTCGGCATTTGCAGATATAGCAAATAACTCTTATACATTAGACTTAGTGGATTTTAATTTCGCTTCAAACATTCAACAGTTTGGACTAAAAAAACTTTCGGGTGATTTTCTCGTTAACGATGAAGGGATTGGTATAAAGGACTTACTCCTCGAAACTGAAAAATCTTCATTGACATTGAGTGGTGCTGTAAGTAATTTTAATTTGTTCGACACAGCCAGCGTAAATTTAAAAAGTGTCAAAATTAACTCACGACTAATTGTTAGTAATTTCAACTTTAACGATCTTAGAATATTTGCCCCATCCACAGAGATTTTACACGGAGATGCAGCTTTTGATTTACGGCTTAATGGAACCCTTAATAACCTTGTCTTCCCAAATCTGGAAGTTGCAATTAATAACACCCACCTTGGTGTAAAAGGACAGTTGAATAATCTTTTAGAGCCCGATCAATTTTACATCAATGCGGCTTTTTTTGATACATATATTGATCAGAATGATATAAATAATTTACTTCCTTCACTCAATCTGCCCGTTTATAACGAGTACGGTCTGCTCCGTTTTGATAGCTTAAACTTTAAAGGAAAACCTCTTGATTTCAAGTCTAATTTCCATTTAACGACAGATAAAGGCAAACTGCTTGGAATAGCGGCGGTAAATCTTGAAAAAGCTGAAATGGAGTACAACCTAAATTTTGAAACAAAAAATTTTGATGCCGGTACATTCACCGAATTTCCACTTCAACTTAATATGAAGGGTGCTATAGTTGGCAGCGGGACATCAATTTCTACTCTGAAATCAAATTTTATTTTGAGCGCAGAAAATTCTTTGCTCGGAGATAAATTAGTTAATCAGTTCAATATAAAAGCAGCAGCGGAAAACAGGATAATTAAGTATGATGTAAATTTGATTTCTGATGCAGGCGATATCGATTTAACCGGTGAGATTGATTTTACGAATCAGAATTCACCAATGTACGACATTGACGGTTCTATTTTAAATTTAGATCTTGCAAACGTCTTTCAGGATTCTACACTAAAATCAAATTTAAATTTTTATGTTAATGCTTCAGGCGAAAAGATTGATCTTGATTCGACAAATTTATTTTTATCGCTCATCGTTTCTAACTCAACGTATGCTGGCAAGACTATTGACAGCACGCGAGCTATTTTAGATCTGCGTAATGAAGTGGATGGAACAAGAATCATCAATCTTATATCTGATATTGCTGATATAACAATTAGCGGCAAATATGAGCTGCTTCCAACAATTTCCTACATTGTGAACGAAAGTAATTATTTAACAAAAGCATTTTCTGATAAAGTTGATCAGATATTCCCGGGACAATTACAATTCAAAGAAAGTTTAGTATTACTCAATCAACCTAATCTACCTGATAATATTGACAAAACTAAGCCGTTTGACCTGAACTATTTTGTGGATTTTAAAGATTTTTATTTAGCCTCTCTTTTCTTGGGTGATAGTCAATTAGAACTTGATGGAACTTTAGACGGAATAATTTCAAACAAAAATAATCGCCTAAATATTTCTTCCACCACCCATTTGGATTATCTCAAATACTGGGGCAATGACGATGTGTTTTTTCTATCTGATATGAACGCAAATCTTGATATTGCAAAACCTAACAATGTCTCACAGATTGAAGCACTCGATATAAAATCGGAAATCTATCTTCGGAGAATTTTTATTGGCAGTGATTTTTATGACTTAAAAACGAGCTTGAACATGAAAGAAGGGAGAGGCGGATTCTCGGTTAACGGAACTTTAGAAGATTATTCAAGCTTAAAACTTGAGGGAGATATTGATTTAATCGGCAGTAATTTTATTGTAGAATTAGACACACTAATGGGTAGTTATCAGGATTTTATTATTCAGAACGACGGTGTGATAAATATCTCTTACACTGATAACAAATTTTATTTCAATGCATTTAATTTGAAGCGCGCAATTTCAGGAGAATTAAATTTGTCAGGATTTGTTTCTCTTGACGGAGAGAATGACATCAAAATTAAGTTGAATAATTTTCAAGCTGCCGATCTGGGACGTAATATTGCTGGATTGAATGACATTCCTGATGCCGTTATAAATTTTGATGCACAAATTACCGGTTCTCTTGATAAGCCGGTTATTAACAGCAGTTTAAGTCTCGACAGTTTAAATTATAAAAAGAAAAATTTTGGCAGCATTAAAACAGCAGTTGATTATCAAAATAAAAATCTTAGTGCTTTAATAAATTTTTCAGAACTCGATAGTGTCACTTCGACTTCCGGAATAAAGATTTCTGGCAATATTCCGATTGATCTGGGATTAAATACAAGTGAAGAAAGATTGAGTGATGATAGTTCCGTAGATTTTCAAGTAGAGGCAAAAAATTTCGACATAGATATTTTTAGTACTATAATTCCCCAGGTAAAAAAGATCAGTGGTAAATTAAATGCAGAACTAAAAGTGGGAGGCACAATTGGTTCATTGAAACCAACTGGTTTTATACAACTGGATAATGGGTATTTTATTCCGTCAGCTAATAATTTAGAGTATAATGCCACTCTAAATATTTTGATGGATGAAGATAATGTTCAATTTGAAAAGTTAAGTATTCGAAACATTGCTCAGACAGAGGATGGGGGTGAAATATTAGGGACAGGTTTAATTGTTCTGGGTAGTGATGGAATAGAAGATATCAATATTAAATTAAATGGTAAGTTAAAAATACTTGGAGAAGAATCGAAGTATGTTAGCCCCTCCGTTTTTGGTGATCTCGTAATTACTACACATGAAACTATTGAATTAAAACGCGAAGGCACCCGTATGTATCTAAGTGCTCCGATTGATGTTCAAAAAGCTGATTTAAAATTCACATTAACACAAAGTGCTTACGAAAATTCTTCGGCAAAATTTAATTATGTTTATACGAAATACTCTAATCAGTTAGTAAATCAAAGCCCTGACTTCGATAGCTTGATTTCTTTGGCTAATTTCAGAAGTAAAAACTTAGTAAGGCGAGCATCCAAGCCTAGCTACTTTGATTATAAAATCAGCATTAATGTCGAAGATGAAGCTAAAGTCATTTTTGTACTTTCAAAAAAATTAAATCAGGATTTGACTGCGATTCTTGGAGGCAATTTTGAATATGAGCATACAGGAGGAAATACCATTGCAAGAGGCGAACTTAATTTGCTGCAAGGTTCACAGCTTCAGTTCTTTAAGTCATTTGAAGCGGCAGGCACAATCAAATTTGAAAATGATATTGCTAATCCTTATCTCGATGTTACTGCATCGTACAAAGATTTTTATTACCCCGCCGATTCAAGTTCGTCAGGAAGCGAAATCCCGATTGCTGTGAAAATCAAGCTTAAGGGATTATTAAGTGAGTTGAATAAAAACTTTATCAATGATAAAGAAAATATAGCTGTCTATTCTACAAATTATAACATTGATAATGATCTTCCTGATCCGAACAGAGATGCTTCTGATGCAGTTATGTTTATTTTAACCGGTAATTTCACCGATGGAGTTAGTCAGCAGGATAGAAACGCGGCGGCTTCAACTGCCACCTCCTTAGCAGGTTCGCTTTTTTCGGGACTGTTGAATAAACAGTTTGGTGATTACGTCAGAAGTTTACAGCTTCGTCAGGTGGGGGCAACCACTAAGTTTTCTCTTATGGGCAAAGCTGGAAATTTTAGATACGAGATCGGGGGTTCAACTGATGTATTTCAGGACTTGAGTCAGGCGAGCGTAAAAATTGAATATCCATTCTATAAAAATTTTGTTATTAGAATTGAAAGGAAAGAAGCCATTTCACAAACGACAGTCGCAAGTGAAATGATTAATGAATTAGGATTAAAATATAGGTTTGAATTTTAATGAAAAAGAAAATTGTTTCATTCTTCAAGAAAAACTCTTCCGCATCTTTTAAACCCAAAGATTTAGCACACAAATTAAATTATACTTCGGATCACGAATATCAGGAAATGAAGTCCGTCCTTCATTCTCTGACTTCAGAAGGTTACCTTTTGCGGGTGGGGAAAAGATACCGACTCAATTTAATTTCCGAATCAAATAAAGCAACCGGTATCTTCCAATTAAACGAGGGGGGATACGGTTTTGTGATTACGCCTTCCAAAAAAAGCCCTGATATTTTTATAGCATCAAGAAATATCTCTACTGCATTTCATGGTGACACGGTTGAAGTAGTTTTATTTGCCAAACAGAAGGGTAAAAATCCCGAAGGTCAAATAATAAATATTCTTAAACGACAACGAAATCAACTGGTGGGTGTGTTAAAAAAATCAAATTCATTTTATTTCGTTAAACCTGACGATGCGATGCTGCACAGAGATATTTATATTAATTCCGAAAATTTGCATAATGCAAAGGTCGGAGAAAAAGTTGTTGTTGGAAATATCAAGTGGGAATCATCAATGCTAAATCCCGAAGGAGAAATATTTGAAGTATTGGGTGCACCAGGCTCAATAGATTCAGAAGTCGCTTCAATTGCAATGGAGTTTAATCTTCGTAATAAGTTTTCACCAAAAGTGTTGAAAGAAGCAGAGCAGATAGAATTGATTACAGATGTTAAAGACTTAAAAACACGATTAGATTTTCGGGACGAAATCGTATTCACAATTGACCCTGAAGATGCAAAAGATTTTGATGATGCTTTATCAATTAACAAATTGGAAAACGGCAACTTCAAAGTTGGAATTCATATTGCTGATGTTAGTCATTATGTTAAACCCGATTCGGAGCTTGATAAAGAAGCACTTCAACGCGGTAATAGCGTGTATCTTGTTGGCACTGTGATACCTATGCTTCCCGAAAAACTTTCGAATGGTATTTGTTCATTAGTTCCCGGTGAAGATCGGTTTACTTACTCAGTAATTGCAGAGCTAACATCACGCGGGAAGTTGGTGGATTATAAAATTGATAAATCAATTATTCACAGCAAAAGAAGATTTACTTATGCTGAAGTCCAGGAAATTATAGAAACCGAACAAGGAGATTTTAAGGAGCAAGTGATTGCGCTCAATTCCCTGGCACGCACATTACGGAAAAAAAGAATGCGCGAAGGCAGCATCGAATTTTTTTCTTCGGAAGTAAAATTTAGATTGGACGATTCGGGCAAACCAGTTGAAATAACTTTAAAAGAAGCTAAAGAAAGTAATATGCTCGTTGAAGAATTTATGCTTTTGGCAAATAAAATCGTAGCTCAGCATATTGCCCAGCCTAAATCTACCAAAGCTAATTCTTTTATTTATCGTGTTCATGATAAACCCGACCCAGAGAAGATAATCGAATTTGCACGATTCGTAAAATCACTTGGCTATCATTTTGATGCTCAATCAATGTCCTCAATTAAATTTAATGAACTGATAGAAAGTATACGAGGTAAGGAGGAGGAAGCAGTTGTGAATGAACTTGCTATACGTTCGATGGCAAAAGCAGTTTACTCACCTCAAAATATCGGGCATTACGGATTGGGTTTCAAATACTACACTCATTTTACTTCACCAATAAGGCGCTATGCGGATCTGCTGGTTCACAGAATGTTATTTGGGTACTCAAAAAAATCAGAAGTAAAAAAATATTCGTTTAAGGAATTGCAGGAAATTTGTGATTATATTTCACAGACTGAAAGAGATGCAGTTGATGCTGAAAGACTTTCAGTGAAGTTAAAGCAGATAGAATACCTTGAAGACCATCTTGGCGAGGAATTTCATGCAGTGATTTCTGGTGTGACTTTTTTTGGAATTTTTGTTAAAATTACGAGCATCTTAGCAGAAGGTTTGGTGCGGGTTAAGGATCTAGAGGGAGATTTTTATGTTTATGATGAAAGAAAATATTCGTTAATTGGACGTAGAACAAAAAAACAATTTCGACTTGGCGATAAAATAATTGTCAAATTAATTAGGGTTGATTCTGAAAAAAATGAGTTGGATTTTATCATTGTAGAATAATTTTGGTAAATATTATGAGCAGATACATCATTAAAATATTTTTTTTACTATTCATTAGTGCAATAAATCTTTTCCCGCAGTTCGGAAAGAACAAAGTGCAGTATAAAGATTTTAGCTGGTATTATATTCAGACTAATCATTTTGATATTTATTTTTCACAGGAGGGCAAAACACTAACCGAATTTACTGCCAAGATCGCAGAAGAATCCATCGAATCAATCCAAAAAAGTTTTGACTATTCAGTAAACAATAGAATCACTATTATCATTTTTAATTCGACAAATGATTTTCAGGAAACAAACGTAATTGATTCCTACCTCCCTGAAGGTATCGAAGGTTTTACTGAGTTATTTAAGAATCGTGTTGTAATTCAATTTCATGGTTCATATCAACAATTCGAACACTTGATTCATCATGAATTAGTGCACGCTGTAATTAATGATATGTTTTATGGTGGTTCACTTCAAAATATAATTTCGAATAATATTACACTCGATTTACCAATTTGGTTTAATGAAGGAATGGCTGAATACCAGGCGCTTGGCTGGGATGTTGATACGGATATGTTTATTCGAGATGCAGCTACAAATGAGTATCTGCCAGATATCCAAAATCTGAATGGATATTTTGCTTATAGGGGAGGGCAATCTGTATTTTATTACATTTCTCAAAAATACGGTGAACAAAAAATCAGCGAACTGATTAATAAAATAAAAAGCACAGGTAATTTTGAGGATGGGCTGAAGGAAAGTATCGGGATAACACTTAAGGAATTAAACGAGCGCTGGAAAAAGGATATTAAAAAAACTTTCTGGCCTGATGTTGCAATCAGGAAAGATCCCGATGAATTTGCAAAAAGACTAACTGATCCGGAAGAGGATGGGGGATTTTACAACACAAGTCCGGCAATTTCTCCTCAAGGTGACAAAATTGTATTTATCTCTAACCGTGATTATTACTTTGATGTTTATCTTATGGATGCAATTGATGGAAAGGTCGTTAAAAAATTAGTCGAAGGAAACAGAAATCCTGATTTTGAAGAATTAAATATTTTAACTCCGGGAATTAGCTGGTCCCCCGATGGATCAAAAATAGCACTTTCTGCAAAAAGCAGTGGTTGGGATGTAATTTACCTTATTGATGTTGAAAGTGAGGACAAAGAAATTCTTCCATTAACTTTTGAAGGAATCCATACTGTGGCGTGGTCGCCCGATGGCAAAGACATTGCTTTTATTGGTCAAACCGCAAAACAAACTGACGTTTATATTTATAATATTGAATCAAAGCAATTAACAAATATCACAAATGATATTTTTAGTGATCTAAGTCTTTGTTGGTCAAATGATTCTAAGAAAATATTCTTCTCTTCCGACAGAGATAATTATTTGAAAACAGATCTAACAGCAGACTCGGTAAAAATTAAAAATCACAATTATAGTCAAACAGATATTTATTCAATTGAATTATCAACAAAAAAAATTATTAGACTTACCAATACCCCAATTAGTAAGGAATCATCGCCTGTTTGCAGCGCTGATGGAAGTGAATTATTGTTCATATCAGATTTAAATGGAATAAACAATATTTATAAATTTAACCTTGATCTGAAAAATGACCCCATCCCCATAACAAATTCAATTAGTGGAATTTATCAGCTTTCTACTTCTACCGATGGGAAAAAACTTACGTTCTCTAGCTTGTATGAATCATCATTTAATATTTTTCTGCTTACAAATCCATTCGATAAAGACTTAGAGCTCGATGAACTTCCTAAAACAAAATATATTGAAAAACTACTAAGCAAGGACAATGAAAAAATATTAGAGATCGAAGGATCAACCGATGAGAAAGATTCATCTAAAATAAGCACAATGGAATTCTTTACTGGCAATTATGTAGATACTACCAAGGTTTATGGAAATAATATTCAAATAGATTTTGGAAACTATGTATTTGGAAAAGATTCCATTTTAGTTTCCGATTCGCTGAAAGACATGTCAGACGAGAAAATCAAACCGGTAAATAACCTGGACGAAAATGGAAATTATTATGTAAATAAATATAAAATCACTTTTTCACCTGATTTAATTTATGCCAATGCCGGATATAGTACGCTATATGGTTTGCTCGGTACAACTGTGCTTTCTTTTAGTGATGTTCTTGGCAATCATAAAATAATAGGTTTAACAAGTCTTCAAATTGATTTAAAGAACAGTGACTACGGGCTCGCATATTATTATTTACCGAAGCGAATAAATCTTGGAATAGAGATGTTTCATACCGCAAGATTTGTTTACCTCGCACGAGGATTCAGTGACAATCTTTTTCGATTTAGAAATCTTGGTATTTCAGGTTCCGCAAGCTATCCTATAAATCGTTTTTATAGAATTGACGCAGGACTCAGCTGGCTTAACCTTTCAAGCGAAAATCTAGATGATCCAGCCGAGCCGACTGATAAAGTCTCGTACGTGATCCCGAGCGCAAGCTTTGTACACGACAATGTTTTGTGGGGTTACACTTCACCCGTTGATGGTACCCGATATAGATTTGATGTTTTAGGTAATCCTGGAATTGGCAAAACAAAACTTAGTTTTTACTCCATCCTTGGAGATTATCGAACATACTGGAGATTTTGGAATGATTATTCTTTTGCGTTCAGATTATCCGGTGGATTATCCGGTGGTGCAAACCCCCAAAGATTTTTTATCGGTGGAATTGAAAATTGGATTAACAGAAATTTTGCTTCTACAACTATTCCGCTTGAATCGGCTTCAGACTTCGCATTTCTTACACCTGCCTTACCTCTGCGCGGTTTTGATTATGCAGAGCAAATCGGAACTAAATATTCCTTGATGAATCTTGAATTAAGATTCCCATTGATTCGATACTTACTAACAGGTGCATTGCCGTTGCTTTTCTCCAATGTTGTTGGTGTCGTATTTGCAGATATCGGTACTGCATGGAATCGAAATCAGGACCTGAGATTTTTTGAAAAAGATATCAATAACAATATAGTTTCAAGAGATTTACTTATGGGAACAGGGGTGGGTGCAAGATTATATTTACTCTATTTCCTTGTTCGATTTGATGTTGCATGGGCTTATAATGTAGATAAGTTCTCCAGCCCCAAGTTTTACATCTCAATCGGGGCAGATTTTTAATCAACTCTGCCGCGTTGACTTTTTTGTTTGTGAATATTTTGAACAAAAAAAATGAGATTAATTCAACCTAAATTCTCTTTTAATTTTGGTGCGCTGGTTTTTGTATCTTTAGTAGGTTTTGATTTGACTGAACTGGTTGACGTAGCTTTGTTTTTATAATCCGTTTGATAAAACCCGCTGCCTTTAAAAATTGGAATACCACCCGAGCTAATTAATCTCTTTACCTTTCCGTTACACTTAGGACATTTTTCCACTGGGGCAGCTTTGATAGATTGAAAAACTTCAAATAAGTCCCCACAATTCAGACATTTATATTCATAAGTCGGCATAATAATTTCCTAAATATTTATTCAAACATAAATAATTATCTCGAATTTTTTATAAATTTGATGCACCAATATTCAAAATTGATTCATTTGATTTATGAAAAAAAATATTCCTTTTAAAAAATTATCGTTAAGCCGTGTTTTTATTTTTCTGTTAGTGTCATTGCTAAATTCCGGCTGCTTGAATTATATCCAGAACACAAGTATATATCCGGATGGTTCAGGGAAAATGACAATAACCTACTGGATGAAAACTTCGGAATTGGAATTTTCAAATGTGATTGACAAAATCGGTATATTTAATTCTGATTCTATAAGACACGAATTCACTTCAAACTTTATTCAAATTGAAAATATTAGTGTTTATGCGGATACAACTGATAGCACAACGCACGCAGTAATTAAAATTTCATTCCAGTCCGTTGATTCCCTTAATCAAACCCGAGTATTTCGAGATTCACATTTTAGTTTTAGGGAAGGGGCTTCGGGTCAAAAAATATTTTCTCAATTTATATCTCCCATTGCAACTGGATTTGGAATAGACGGCTCAAAATTTCGTGTTAGTTATATTTATACTTTCTCTGGTGAAATAATAACTCATAATGCTCAGTCTCAAGATAAGCAGTCTTTAACATGGCAATATTCACTTGATGAACTCGGAAGCGGCAAGACTATTTCGGTTACCGTCAGACCTTACAAAATCAAAGAAACGCCAGTTTGGATATATACTCTTTCAGGAATAGTCCTGTTAGTAGTAATTTTCTTCCTTTTCAAGAAAAAAAAGGATTAAATAGTTAGTTTCAATAAAATTAAACTCAATCTTTTGTTGACATAACAGGGTCTATTCTTTATATTTGGCGTCTATTTTAATTACCACTTAGCTTTTGAATAATGTCCTTTTTCGATTTTAAGATATTTGCAGGCAGTTCCAATTACCCACTTGCTGAAAAAATAGCAGGACAGTTAGGTAAATCACTTGGACTG
The DNA here is from genome assembly GCA_035328465.1 of Ignavibacteriaceae bacterium. Taxonomy (GTDB): domain Bacteria; phylum Bacteroidota; class Ignavibacteria; order Ignavibacteriales; family Ignavibacteriaceae; genus JADJEI01. Next base: position 26,959 of record DAOLIQ010000019.1, read on the forward strand.
ATTGAACTAAAGCGGTTCAGTGATGGAGAAATCTGGGCTAAGTATCGCGAAAATATTCGCGGGTCTGATGTTTTTATCGTTCAGTCCACTAATCCTCCGGCTGAAAATCTTTTAGAACTTTTAATAATGATTGATGCTGCTAAAAGAGCTTCTGCCCGAAAAATAACGGCTGTAATTCCTTACTTTGGATATTCGCGTCAAGATAGAAAGGATCAGCCAAGAGTTTCTATTACGGCAAAGTTGGTTGCAAACCTTATTACTGTTGCAGGCGCTGATCGAGTAATGACTATGGATTTGCACGCTGCTCAGATTCAAGGATTTTTTGATATTCCGTTTGACCATTTATACGGATCTTCTGTATTTATTGGTGAGTTTGATAAAATAAAAGAGAATCTTGCGGTAGTCTCACCAGATGTTGGCGGAATAAAAATAGCAAGGTCTTATGCAAAGCGTTTAGATTCTCCGCTTGTAGTAATTGATAAAAGAAGACCAAGTCAAAATCTTGCTGAAGTAGTAAATATTATCGGCGAAGTTGATGGGAAGAACGTGTTGTTAGTCGATGATTTAATTGATACTGCGGGAACTTTTGTCGGTGCAATTGAAGCACTCAAAGCAAAGGGAGCAAAAGATGTGTTTGGTGCAGTAACGCATCCATTGCTTTCGGGACCCGCGACCGAGCGTATATTAAATTGTGGTATCAAAAGTCTTTTTGTTTCTGATACAATTCCTATTCATAATTATGAAATTATTAAAAATAAAATAAACATCGTGTCAGTAGCCGGAATTTTTGCAGAGGCTATCAGACGCACATTTAAAAATGAATCAATAAGTTCGCTTTTTGATGTTGATAAAGGATAATCTGTTGGAGAAAAAATGAAAAAAATTATATTAAGTGCAAGTAGAAGAATGACCGGAAATAAATCACTCATTAACCAAGCGAGAAAATCAGGGAGAGTTCCTGGCGTTTTTTACTCAGCTCATCATGAACCAATATCAATTGAAGTTGCTGAAAATACAATAAACCCTTTAGTTTTTACTGCTAAAACACATTTGATTGGATTAGAGTTGGAAGGTAAAGAAGAATCTGAATGCATCCTGAAAGATGTTCAGTTCGATCCTGTTACAGATAAAGTTATTCATTTTGATTTAATCGGTTTGACCAAGGGTGAAACAATTGAAGTTGAAGTGCCGGTTAAAATAATAGGAAGTGCAGTCGGTGTTAAGGATGGTGGAATCCTTCAGCAAGTTCTTCACAAAGTTCAGGTAGAATGTTTGCCCAAGGATATTCCGGATCATATTGAGGTTGAAGTTACAAATTTAAAGATAGGTGCTTCCATACACATAAAGGATTTGCAATTGGAGGGTATCAAGTTTACTAATCTTCCTGATAGTGTAATTATTAGTGTAACGCATCCTAAAGTTGAAAAAGAACCGGTTGCAGGTGAAACAGCAGAAATTACAGAACCGGAAGTTATTGGCAAGGGTAAACCTTCTGAAGAAGAAGAAAAAGAGAAATAATATTTTTTATTTCTGTGAGAGTAATTCTTGGAATTGGAAACCCCGGCAGTATATATTCTCGAACGAGACACAATGTTGGTTTTATGTTTTTAGATTACCTGGCTGCTCGAAATTCAATTATATTTCAACCTTCCAATTTTGATTACCATTTTGCCTCAGGCAAAATTAGAAATGAAGAATTTTTGCTAGTGAAACCTACTACATTTGTTAATAACAGTGGTTTGGCAGCAATACAATTAGTTGAAAAATATAATCTGAATTTAAGTGCTTTGATGGTAGCAGTTGATGATGTCAATATCGGATTTTCTAAATTCAGAATAAGAGTTTCTGGCGGAGATGGTGGACATAATGGTTTGAAATCTCTAATTTATCATTTGAGAAGCGACCAGTTTATTCGTATTCGGTTTGGAATAGGGTCTGTTGATTTAACTAAAAATTTGTCTGAGTATGTACTCAGTGATTTTTTATTAGACGAACAAATTCAATTAAATGAAATTTTTAATTCTGCTGCTTCCATAGTTGAAATGTTTATAGCTGCCGGAATCAAAGCAGCACTTGATAAAAATAGTAACTCAAATACTTTACCTAATTAATAATTCAATTTTCTAAAAGGAATTAATTATGGATCTATCATTTCATATTGTCCCATTGTTTGGTGTGCTTGCCTTAATTTATACAGTTTGGAAATCGTCCTGGATTTCAAAAAAAGATCCCGGTAACGAAAAGATGCAAAAAATAGCAAGCCACATCTCTGAGGGCGCTATGGCATTTTTGAAAGCTGAATATAGGGTATTGATTTTTTTTGTTATTATTGTTGCCCTCCTCCTTGGTTTTACAGCCGATTCTGATGTGTCTTCTCCATTAGTCGGAGTCTCTTTTGTTGTCGGTGCATTTTGTTCGGCTTTGGCTGGTTTCATTGGAATGAAAGTAGCAACTAAGGCAAATGTTCGTACAACTAATGCTGCACGATCCAGTCTTGGTAAGGCATTGGAAATAGCATTTGCAGGTGGATCAGTAATGGGGATGGGTGTTGTCGGACTTGGTGTTTTAGGTTTAGGTGGTTTGTTTGTTTTGTATTCTGATATGTTTGCTTCCGGTGCAAATTTTAATCAACAAAATCTATTAAGAGTGATTACAATCATCACAGGTTTTTCGTTTGGTGCTTCTTCTATTGCGTTATTCGCGAGAGTCGGTGGTGGAATTTATACCAAAGCAGCAGATGTTGGAGCAGACTTGGTCGGTAAAGTTGAAGCAGGCATTCCTGAAGATCATCCATTAAACCCTGCAACAATAGCTGATAATGTTGGCGATAATGTCGGTGATGTAGCCGGAATGGGTGCTGATCTATTCGAATCTTATGTTGGCTCCATTGTTGGTACAATGGTTTTAGGTGCATCATTTTTTGTTATTGAAGAATTCAAAGGTTATCACAATGGATTAGGTGCTGTACTTCTGCCTCTGGTTATTGCCGGGGTTGGAATTGTTATGTCGATCATTGGAACTTTTTTTGTCCGTGTGAAGGAGGGTGGTGATCCTCAAAAGGCTTTAAATTTAGGCAATATTGTTGCCGGTTTACTAATGATCTTTTCTTCGTGGTTCATTATTAAGTGGGCGCTGCCTGAATCATGGTATTTTCAGGATCCGCTCTTTGAGTGGGCAGATCCAATCAAAGGAAATTATTATAGTTCAACAGGTATATTTATTGCGACGGTCGTTGGAATAGTGTCGGGATCGTTAATTGGAATTATAACCGAGTACTACACCGGCAGCGGTAAGGGTCCGGTAAAAAGTATTGCAAGACAGTCAGTCACCGGTGCTGCAACAAACATCATTGCCGGACTTAGTATTGGAATGCTATCAACCGCTTTACCGGTAATCATTCTTGCATTTGCAATTATAATAGCATTTAATTTTGGTGGTCTTTACGGTATAGCAATTTCAGCAGTTGGAATGTTATCTATATTAGGCATTCAACTGGCCGTAGATGCTTACGGGCCAATTTCGGATAATGCCGGCGGTATTGCTGAAATGTCCGAACTGCCAAAAGAAGTTAGAGGAAGAACAGATAAGCTTGATGCAGTTGGTAATACTACGGCTGCCATTGGAAAAGGATTCGCGATTGGTTCAGCGGCATTAACTGCCCTGGCTCTTTTTGGCGCTTATATGACTTCAGCAAATATACAAGCAATAGATATTTCGAAAGCTCAGGTTATGGCAGGCTTACTGATTGGTGCAATGATTCCATTTTTGTTCTCTGCTCTTGCAATGATGGCGGTTGGAAAAGCCGCTATGTCAATGATAGAAGAAGTAAGAAGACAATTCTCGATGATTCCCGAATTAAAAAATGCTTTAAATATTATGCGAAAGAATACTGGGAAAGAGAAATCTGAATGGTCTAAAGAAGATGTAAATGTTTTTGAACTGGCTGACGGTAAAGCAGAATATAAAAAATGTGTAGAAATATCAACTAAGGCAGCAATTAAAGAAATGGTTCTGCCCGGTTTGCTTGCAGTAGTGGTTCCTGTTGCTACTGGACTTTTAGGCGGTAAAGAAATGCTTGGAGGATTAATTGCTGGAGTGACTGTTTCCGGCGTCCTAATGGCAATCTTTCAAGCTAATGCGGGAGGTGCTTGGGACAATGCAAAAAAAATGTTTGAAGAGGGAATTGAAGTAAATGGACAGAAATATTTTAAAGGATCAGACGCACACAAAGCTGCAGTTGTTGGCGATACAGTAGGTGATCCTTTTAAAGATACTTCCGGACCATCATTAAATATTTTATTAAAACTGATGTCGGTGGTTGCACTTGTTATTGCACCACTTATTAAATAAATAAACAACATAATCCATAAACCCTGCTCTCAGCAAACTGAGGGCCTAATGACCAAAGGGAGTAGTTCTTATGAAAAAACAAACTTATGAAAGTGCTGTTCTAATTAACGCAGCACTTGATGATGAACAAATCGATCAGATCCTTTCCAAAATAAAGGATAACATCACAAATAATGGTGGTGAAGTTTTGGAGATCGATAATTGGGGCAGAAAGCGTTTAGCTTATACTGTGAAGAAAAACAAAATTGGCTACTATGCAATTTTTCGTTTCATCGCTCAGCCAAACATCGTTGCTAAACTTGAGAGACTTTATACACTTGATGAAAACATTCTAAGATTTTTAACGATCAGTTTGACTAAAGAAGCACTTGAGCAAATTGAAATTAATAAAGCAAAAGTTATTGCTGAGACGGAGGAAGTTATCGTCCCGGAAGTAACCCCTGAAATACTTGAAGGTGAGGGTGATGAAGAATAAAAGTGATTTAAATCTCATTATTAAAGGGAGTTATTTATGGCTGATCTAAAAATGCCTGAAATAAACTATGTTATAATTGCTGGCAATTTGACCAAAGACCCGGTCTTTAGAGAAACAAATAATCATACACCTGTTGTTAATTTTTCTGTTGCTTCTAATCGAAGATATAAGGACAGTAACAATCAGTGGCAGGAAGATGTTTGCTATGTTGGAGTAGTTGCCTGGAATAAGCTTGCTGAAAGTTGCCGTGAAAGCTTAAGAAAAGGTTCAGCTATTTTAGTCGATGGCGAGCTTCAAAGCAGAACATGGAAACCCGAGGAAGGTCATAGCAGGACGATTGTTGAAATTAAGGCGAGGAGAATTCAATTTCTTAATAGACGTCTGAAAGGCTCTAATGGCGATAATGGAAATGGTTCTTCCGTTGAAGATGAGTATATTGTTGAGGATGATTCTCATATTGAAGGCGGTTCTATTGATTATACCGAGGATTCGTTCGATAAATTTTTATCAAATGAAGAATCTGATTTATTAAAATAATTTGGAAAGAAAAAAGAATAATGAAAAATGAAATTAAGCAAAAAAAAGTGTGCAGGTTCACACAAAATAAAGTGAAGTATATTGATTATAAGGATATTAAATTATTGCAGCGGTACGTTTCCGAGCAAGGTCGTATTATCCCAAAACGTATTACCGGCACTCACTCAATTTATCAGAGAGAACTAGCAATTGCCATAAAAAGAGCACGACACCTGGCATTACTACCTTTCGTTTCAGACACAGTAAGATAATTTAGGAGATTAACATGAAAGTAATTTTAAGACAAAGTATTGAAGGACTTGGACAAATTGGTGATGTTCTTGAAGTAAAGGATGGCTACGCCAGAAATTTTTTACTTCCGAGAAATATCGCTTACACAGCCCTAAAGGGAAATTTATTTGCTCTTGAAGAAGAGAAAAAAACGGTAAGGAAAAAAATCAGTAAAGAAATCGAAGCCGCTGAAAAAATTGGGTCCGAACTTGAAAAAGTTTCTGTGACAATTCCTGTTCAGGTAGGTGAAGAAGATAAAATTTTCGGTACCGTTACCAGTCAAATGATTGCTGATTCTCTCAAAGAAAAGGGCTTTGATATTGATAAAAGACGCATTGAAATTGAAGAGCAGATTAAAGCCTTAGGCATTTATAGTGTAAATATAAAACTTCATCAAAATGTTAATACCCAAATCAAAGTCTGGGTAGTCAGAGAATAAATATTCGATATTTAAAACTAAAAAAGGAAAGCATAGCTTTCCTTTTTTAATTTTAAATCTGTTTCAACGTAAATGCGTTGTCAGAAATTTAGATCATATTACTTCTGACAAGCTTGGCAACTTCTGAGGTACCATTTTTAGCAATACCTTTTAAAGCTTTTGTGGATACCTTCAAAGTGATAAACCTGTTCAATTCCTGAACCCAGATTCTTTTCTTCTGAAGATTTGGAAGAAATCTTCTCTTTCTTCTATTATGTGCATGGGAAACGTGATTGCCCGAAATAGGACCTATCCCACTTATTTGGCAGCGTCTTGCCATGTTAAACTCCTTTTTTCTCGTTTCAAAATTGAAATGTAAATATAATAAAATCTTCTCTAAATCAAGGCATTCTTCAATGAAAAAAAACACAAATCCCTGTATTACTCGTTGATTTTGCATTTTGAACTTTTAATAATATTATTACACTTAAAATTAGGCCAGATCGGACAACAAAGGTAATTTTTATGGAAGATAAATATGGAATACTACGAACTGCATCCTGAAACACCACAACTTAGATTTATTAATAAAGCCATCGAAAGATTAAAAACCGGTGGTGTCATTATATATCCTACCGATACGATATATGGGCTTGGGTGTAATATTTATGAGAAATCAGCACTTGAAAGAATCTTCAGCATTAAAAGAGAAACCGGAACAAAACTTCTTAGCTTCGTTTGTGCGGATTTAAAAGATATCTCTAAATATGCTTTAGTTTCTGATTATGCTTATCGAGTCATGAAGCGATTACTTCCCGGGCCGTATACTTTCATCCTTCCAGCAGCTAAGCAAGTTCCCAAGAAATTATGGAGCAAAAGAAAAACTATAGGTATTCGGGTACCTGATAATCCAATTGCTTTAAAATTGACCCAGGAACTTGGTAACCCACTAATCAGCACAAGTGTTACCAACAGGAAGGGGGAGGTTCTTTCAGATCCTTTCGAAATAAAAAATATTTTTAATTCCCAAGTGGATCTCATGCTGGCAAGTGGTAAGCTTGTCGGAGATCCATCCAGCATAATTGATTTAAGCGGCGAATCGCCCGAAATCATTCGTAAAGGTGCCGGTGATGTAAGTTTGTTTCAGTAAATCAAGTTTAATTCTTATTGATTTCTGATCACTTGAGTAGAGGACGCCTGAGCAAGTGGAGTTAAAATTATTTCATTAATATTAACATTGCGGGGTCTGGAAGCACAAAACAAGACTGCTTCAGCAACATCGTCTGGGGTTAAGGGTTCTAAACCCTCATAAACTTTTTTAGCTCTTATTTTATCACCGGAGAATCTAACCTCGGCAAATTCTGTTTCCACCATCCCCGGATCCACTGAACTAACTCTAATGTTTTTATCAAGTACATCCAGTCTTATTGATTGTGTAAGTGCCTTAACGGCAAATTTTGTTGCAGCATAAACATTTCCAGATGGGTAAACTTCATGACCGGCAGTTGATCCAATATTAATTATATGACCTGATCCCAGGTCAACCATCAAAGGAATTATCTCTCTGGAAACATACAATAAGCCTTTGACGTTAGTGTCTATCATTTCTTCCCAGTGATCAACATTTGCAGCATATATTTTATCGAACCCTCGTGCAAGTCCGGCATTGTTTACTAATATATCAATTGATTTCCATTCGTTTGGGATATTATTTATCGCAGCTTTTACTTCGGAATAATTTTTAACGTTTATCTGAAGTGGCAGGATTGAGATTTGATATTTATTTGTTAGTTCGTTTTTTAGCTGATTCAATCTTTCAATCCTGCGGGCACAAAGAATTAAATCAGCCCCTTCCTTTGCAAATGCAATCGCGCAAGATTTTCCAATTCCCGAAGATGCACCAGTGATAAAAACTTTTTTCCCAGCAAGACTATTCATTTAATGATCCTTTATTATTAAAAATTATTAAATATTCCATTAAGTTTGTTTAAACAGTTCGGGCACTTACTATCTACGAGTTTATTGAATATCACCGAATGCCAATCTCTTTCAATTAATGAATAATGACATACAGGGCAGTAAGTTGTTTGTCCTTCTCTATTGTGAATATTGCCGACATAACAAAATTTTAAACCAGTCTTAAGAGCTAGGTTTCTTGCATTAACCAAAGTCATTGCGGGCGTAGCAATTTTATTTCTCATTTTAAAATCAGGATGAAATGCTGTAAAATGTAATGGAATTTCATCCCCGAGGTTCTTCAATATCCAATTGCACATCCGCTGAATTTCATCATCGGAATCATTTTCGTCAGGAATTAAAAGCGTAGTGATTTCAAACCAGACTGAAGTTTCATTTTTTAGCCAGAGCAGTGTATCTAAAATATCATCAAGATGAGAGAAGGTAATTTTGTTATAAAATTTTTCGCTAAAAGCTTTAAGATCAACATTGGCAGCGTCAATAAACCGGTAAACATCTTTCCTTGCTTGTTTATCAATGTAACCAGCAGTGACCATTATATTTTTAACATTTACTTCACGAGCTATTCGTGAAATATCGATAACATATTCACCAAATATAGTGGGATCGTTATAAGTGTAAGCAATAGAGGGGACGGATTTTTTTAATGCAAGTGCAACTACTTCCTCAGGTGTCGCGGTTAAGGAGTTAGTTTCATCGAGTCGTGCTTTACTGATTGACCAATTTTGACAAAACTTACAACCAAGATTACATCCAGCTGTCCCAAAACTTAATACACTGCTGCCTGGTAAGAAGTGATTCAATGGTTTTTTTTCAATTGGATCAATTGCAAAACCTGTTGGTCTGCCGTAGCCAGTAGAATACAATTTACCTTCAATGTTTTGTCGAATGAAACAAAATCCAACTTGTCCATTTCCGATTTCACAATAGCGCGGACACAGAGTACATTTTATTCTCCCGTTTGGTAAAGCTGACCACCAATCAGCAAGTTTTAATTCTATTTCCTTCGTCATTGAGAATAAATATTTACGAACTGATTACAAAGTTTCAAATTTAATCCAGTTAGTTCTGCTTTTCTCGGAGTAGGGAGCCGCTGCTGCGAATATAACAATATCGTTCTTCTTAACATGCCCGGAATCAAGAATAATTTTTTTTGCTCTGTCAATTGCAAGATGCTCTTTATCTATTTCATCCATAAAAAGAGAAATGACACCTCTCTGCAGGCATAAAGCATTCATTGTATCAAAGTTGTTTGAGATTGCAATAATTTTTGTATCAGGTTTGTATTTCGATAATATTCGAGCGGTTCTCCCATGAAATGTAAAGACAACTATAGCCGCTGCATTTATTTGATCACTCATTAACGAAATTGCTTTACCGAGAGAGTCAAAAAGATTTTCATCTAATTCTTTAGGAAGTTCAAATTGGATAGAAGGTTTTGCCGGCAAATGCTTTTCGGAATTTGAAATTATATCAGACATAATTTGTACAGTAGCAGCCGGGTATTTACCAACAGAAGTTTCACCGCTTAGCATCACAACATCAGTTCCATCCCATACAGCATTTGCAACATCGGAAGCTTCAGCCCGGGTGGGCACAGGGTTATGAATCATTGATTCAAGCATCTGTGTAGCAGTAATTACAAGTTTTCCGACTTCATTGCATCTCTTTATTATATGTTTTTGAATTACCGGAACTTCTTGCGGCGGAAGTTCAACACCGAGATCGCCGCGGGCAATCATAATTCCATCAGAAGCATCGAGAATTTTTTCAAATTCATTCAGGGCTTCTTTCTTTTCGATCTTTGCAATGATTGATTTAGTAACACCTTTTTCATTTAGCCATTCCCTTAATTGAATGATATCTTCAGCTTTTCGTACAAATGATAAGGCTATGTAATCAACTCTTTCACTTAGTGCAAACTCAAGATCTCTTAAGTCTTTATCCGTAATGGAAGGAGTAGAAAGTTTCATACCCGGAAGGTTCATTCCTTTTTTCGGTTTTAATATTCCCCCTTCCTCTATTTTGCAAACAAGTGAAGTTATTTTCTTATCGATGATTTTTAGTTTTATTAGACCATCATCAATTAGAATTCTTTCACCAACCATTGCATCTTTAATTAGTCTTTTGTACGAAGTTGAAATTATTTTATTATTACCTTTTATTTCATCAATAGTTATTTCTATTTCATCATTTGCAAAAAGAATAATTTCAGATTCGTCAAGTTCCCCAATTCTGATTTTCGGTCCTTGCAGATCAACGAGGATAGCTAATGGAGTATTTTCTTCTATACATGCAGTATGGATATTAGAATAAATTTCTTTGTATGATTCATAATTACCATGAGAAAAGTTCAATCGTATCCCGCTCATTCCTTTCTGAATAAGCGATCTAATTGAATCAACTGAAGATGTTGCGGGACCTAAAGTGCAAAGAATTTTTGTTTTATTAGTTCTATTAATATCCATTCAATTTTTACGTCCTCTTTCAGGGGTTGATGAAACAGTAGTTGTTCGTGATTTATATTTCATCGCTCTAGCTTTCAGGTACATATCTTTAATTTTTTTCTCAACAAGATAAAAGACAGAATTTTTTTCATATCCTTTTACTCCTCGTTTTCCAGCCTTTGCCGAGGTGAGTATCTCAATACCTTCTTCGACTCGTGTTATCGGGTAAATATGAAATTGTCTATTCTTTACTGCATCAATCACTTCATCCTTTAACATTAATTCTTTAATATTGAGTGCAGGGATAATAACACCTTGTGTTCCAGTTAAACCGAATGACTTGCAAACATCATAAAATCCCTCAACTTTTTCATTCACTCCTCCAATTGGTTGTACATCCCCCTTTTGATTTAGAGAACCGGTAACAGCAATTGATTGCTTCAGCGGTAAGCCTGAAAGTGTAGACAATAATGCGAAAATTTCTGCACAAGAAGCACTGTCGCCGTCAACTGTACCATAGGATTGTTCGAAAACAAGATTGGCATTAAAACTTAGCGGCAAATCTTGTCCAAAAGTTTCTTTGAAATAACCTGATATTATTAGTACACCTTTATTATAATGTCTTCCGCTCATCCCGGCTTCACGTTCAACATTAATAATATTACCATTTCCAAGTGAAACAGTAGCTGTAATTCGAGTAGGTCGTCCGAAAGAATAAAAATCAGCATTGTAAATTGCGAGCCCGTTCACTTGCCCCACCCTTTCGCCTGTCGTATCCATCAAGAAAGTTTTGTCTTCGAACATTTCTGTAATTTTTTCCTCAAGAAGCCCGTGCCGTTCACGGCTAAACTCATAGGCTTTTTTCACGTGTGCAAAGCTAACGATATTGAAACCATCATCCTTTGCCCAAAAACTTGCCTCACGGGCAATATCAGCAATTTTAGAAAAACGAGTTGTGAGCTTATTTTTCTGACCTGCAAATATTGCAGCCGTTTCAATTAAATAAGCAATTGCAGATTTATCAAACTCAAGAAGGTTTTCTTCTTTGATTAGCTTCTTAATTACTTTAACATACTCATTAATTACTTTATCTGAACGAATTATTTCGTAGTCGAAATCTGCTTTTATCTTGAACATTTTTTTGAAATCATATTCTCTTTCGGAAAGTAATGAATAAATTGCTTGAGAGCCCAGTAGAATTACTTTAGTTCCAATATTAATTGGTTCCGGTTTAAGCATTAAATTTGACATTTGGAAAGGTCCCGGAGCATCCTGTATTTCGAGTTGGTGATATGTGAGTACACGTTTTAAAATTTTCCAAACTCCGGGTTCTTCAAAAAGATGCAGCACATTTAATACGAGGTACCCGCCATTTGCCCGTAAAAGTGAACCGCTTTTAATTCTGGTAAAATCACTGTACCACCCTCCTTTGCCGTCATTAAGTCGTTCAATTGTTCCGAAGAGATTTGAGTAAGTGGGCGAGGTTTCAATTATGATAGGGCACATCGTCGTATCGGAATTATCAAGAATGATATTCACATCATATTCTTTAAAGTAATCAATTATAAATCCTTCTTCAGTTGCTTCACCTTCGGGTTTTAATCCCTTAAACACCTGGATATTTCCTAAAATATTTTCCTCGGCGGAATTTAGGTAAGCTAAAATTTTGGAATCTTTATAATTTTCCTTAAGATTACCAATAACTGCATTGACGACTATCAATGTTGCTTGTCTTTCAAGTTCAGCTATTTTTTGTTGAAATTTTTGACTTAGTTTTAATCCATTCTTAAATAATTCCTGGAGCTTATCTTGATGGCTGGTGTAATTCTTAAAAATATCTTGTGCTTGCTCTTTAGTTAGTTTCCCTTGTTTCAGTAATTCCTCCACCTGGTAAATGGGCACGGGTGTTCCATTTATTATTGGCAGGATATCGGGACGTGCGCTTTCACCAACTTTTATCTGTCCAAGCGAAAAATTTTGTTTTCTGATTGTCGCATCAAATGCTGTGAGCAGTTTTTGTTCTTCTGAAGTATAATCTTCAATGATCTTTTTCTTTCTGTTTTGATAATGTTCACTTTCAAGCGACTGTGGAATTTTTTCTTTTAGAATTGAAATGGCAGAGTTCAATTCTTGTTTGAAAACTTTTGCTTTTCCTTTTTCGAACACTAATAGAGTTGGCTGATCGGGATTTCTAAAATTATTTACATAAGCGTAATCATATAAACTAGAACAATCATCGCTAATTGTCTCAAGCATTTTTTTTACAGTGGTTGCTTTGCCAGAGCCCGAAAGTCCGGTGATAAAAATATTATATCCGGGGCTTTTTAAATCCACTCCAAGTTTTATGGCTTTTAAAGCTCGTTCCTGACCAAGTATGCCTTCGAGAGGTTTTACATCGATGGTGGAATCGAAGTCAAATATGTGAGGATCGCAGCGCCATCTTAAATCTTCGATGCTTAATTCTTTATGTTTAGGTGCTTTTGGTGATTTCATTTTACCCCTAATAATTTTTTTTGCATTTTTCTCTTAATCTTTCCTCAAAACTAATCATTAAAAAATTTATTATCAAAGAAAGTTTCGATGACCTTTTTATTTTAACGATCACAGTTTTAGTTAATTTTAAAATTATTCAGGAATTGCGATGAACCTTCAAAATGTTAGAGAGCTTTTTCCGCATATAAAAAGAAATATCATCTACTTAAATCATGCTTCACGGGGACCGCTTTGCACGCCGGTGATTGATTCAATAAATCTCGCAATAGCCGAACAATCAACCGAGCGGATTGATGACTACCCATCATTTCTAAATCTTATGGAGGAGACACGTGAACTATTAAGTAAAATGATTAATGGTGATCCTGATCGAATTGCTTTTTTAGATAACACCACCAATGCTATAAATGTGCTTGCGAACGGTATGAATTGGAAACGGGGGGATAGAATATTATTGAATGACATTGAATTTCCTGCGAATGTTTATCCTTTTTTAAATCTTCAGAATGAAGGTGTGGAAGTGGACTTCGTAAAATCCAACAACGGAGTAATTTCTGCGGAGAAAATAATTGAAGCAATTAAGCCGTCAACAAAATTAATTTCCATTAGTGGCGTTCAATTTCTATCAGGCTATCGTGTTGACATGGAGCTTATTGGAAAAGTTTGTAGGGAGAAAAATATAATTTTTTCTGTTGATGCGATACAAGCATTGGGGGCTGTTCAGGTTGATGTGAAAAAGTGCAATATTGATTTTCTTGCATCCGGTTCACAAAAATGGATGTTAGGGCTACAAGGCTTTGCTTTTATTTATATAGCAAAACATTTACAGGAAACTATGCAGCCTAAAAATATCGGCTGGCTATCTGTTGAAGATGCATGGAATTTACTTCATTATAATTTGAAGTTAAAAAATTCTGCACTCGTTTTTCAAGGGGGAACCATTAACAATTTCGGTGTGTATGCACTCAATTCTGCTTTAAAACTTTTTTTCGATTTTGGTCTTGATAACATCGAATCTAATGTAATTAGTAATTCAAAATACATAATCCAAAATCTGAATGAGTTAGGATATTCTTCATCATTAACCGGTTTAACTGTACTGAATATTGGGGGGATTGTTAGTTTTGCTCATCCGAAATCTGAAGAAATTTATCGGGATTTAGCTAAGAAAAAAATATTTATATCCTCACGTGAAGGCTTTATTAGAATATCTCCTCATTTTTATAATACCAAAGATGAAATAGATTGTTTACTTTCTGAACTTAAAAAGTGCTGTTAAATTTGGCAGAGAATTATTCAGTAAAAATTTTAACAATTATTTTTATATTGAATTATAAATTAATAAGAAAATATTTCGAGAGTACTATGATCAGAAATTTTTCGGCAGAATCGT
>DAOLIQ010000020.1:0-40176 GCA_035328465.1 Ignavibacteriaceae bacterium
AGAGCACATCCTTGGTAAGGATGAGGTCACCGGTTCAATCCCGGTCGTCAGCTCACAAAATATAAGGTATATATATGAGAGAAATTATAACACTTGAATGTACAGTCTGTAAAAGAAGAAATTATACTGCTACAAAAAATAAAAGGCTTCACCCGAATCGAGTGGAGTTTACAAAATATTGTCGTTGGGATAAGAAGCATACTTTACATAAAGAAACAAAGTAATCTTGCTACGCCAGTAGCTTAATTGGCAGAGCAGCGGTCTCCAAAACCGCAGGTTGGGGGTTCGATTCCCTCCTGGCGTGCGCAGTAATTAAATTATAGGTTTTTATGAAAGATAAAATATTAGGCTTTTTTCAGGATGTATCGAAAGAAATGAAAAAAGTAACATGGCCAACAAAGGACGAATTAAAAGAGTCGACTACGATAGTTATTGCACTTTCTTTAATTCTTTCTTTATTTACTTATGTGATTGATATGTTACTTAACACAATCTTCAAAGGGATATATTAAATAGATGGATTTTAGATGGTATGTTGTCCGAACTTTCTCTGGTCACGAAGCTCGGGTTAAATCTGCAATAGATAGCGAATTAAATGAGAATGAATCTTTAAAGGCAAAAATTCAGGAAGTTCTTGTTCCGACTGAAAAAGTATTTGAGGTAAAAGATGGAAAAAAAAGAAGCAAAATTAAAAATTTTTTTCCAGGCTATATCCTCGTTAATGCAGAACTCGATAACAAAGTGAAGGAATTTATTCTAAACTTACCCTCTGTGATGGGATTTTTAGGGACGAAAACCCGTCCTAACCCATTGCACCCGGAAGAAGTAAAAAGAATTGTCGGTCGAATAACCCAAGATGAAGATGGGGAAAGATTAGAAACGATTTTTAGAACCGGTGATTTTGTTAAAATTGTTGATGGTCCGTTTAATAATTTTAATGGCACCGTACAAGAAGTTAATGAAGAAAAAATGAAAATTAAAGTGATGGTTTCTATTTTTGGAAGAAAAACTCCTGTAGAAATTGACTTTATCCAAGCAGAATTAGAAAAATAAAAATATTTGAACAGGTAGAATTATGGCAAAAAAAATATCAGGTTTTATAAAATTACAAATCCCCGCTGGAAAAGCTAACCCTTCACCTCCGGTTGGTCCTGCACTTGGTCAGAAGGGTGTCAACATTATGGAGTTCTGTAAACAGTTCAATGCCAGGACTAATGACAAGGAGGGGTTAATCATCCCTGTTGTTATTACAGTTTATTCCGATAAGTCATTTACATTCATAACTAAAACACCACCAGCAGCTGTCCTTCTTAAAAGAGCTGCTAAAATTGAGAGAGGTTCTCCGGAATCAAATAAAAATAAAGTTGGGAAAGTGAATGCTAAACAGGTTAGAGAAATTGCTGAATTAAAAATGCCTGATTTAAATGCTTTCGATGTTGAGCATGCGATGAGCATGGTTGCAGGAACAGCACGAAGTATGGGCTTAACAGTTGAAGAATAATTTATTAAAGTTTCAGGAAAAAAGATGAATCAGACAAAACGATCTAAGGAAATTTCAAAAAATTTGATTAAGGACAAAGAATATACTATTGCAGAAGCAGTAAGTTTTCTTAAGAAAAGTTCAACAGTAAAGTTTGTAGAATCACTTGATTGTGCAATACGTCTTGGTGTTGATCCACGCCACGCAGACCAGATGGTTCGGGGAACCGTATCCCTGCCTTACGGAACAGGCAAAACCATGAAAGTCCTAGTAATTGCAAAAGGTGCAAAAGTTCAGGAATCTTTAGACGCTGGAGCAGATTTTGCAGGATTAGAAGATTATCTTGAAAAGATTAAAGGAGGATGGGCAGATATTGATGTTATTATTGCCACCCCCGATACAATGGGAGAACTTGGAAAACTTGGTAAAGTTTTAGGACCAAAGGGTCTTATGCCTAATCCTAAAAGCGGTACGGTAACAATGGATGTTGCAAAAGCAGTGAAAGAAGTCAAAGCCGGAAAAATAGAATTCCGTGTAGAAAAAGCCGGAATTGTCCACACATCACTCGGCAAGTTGAATTTTGAAGAAGAAAAATTAGTAGAAAATACTAAAGCATTTTTAAATACAATTATAAAACTTAAGCCTACTTCATCGAAGGGAGATTATATTAAAAGTCTGTTCTTATCATCAACGATGGGTCCAGGCTTAAAAATTGGTAAAGATGAAATAGCAGTACATTAGATTTTACGCACTAAACAATAAATAATAATCGCTTCTAAACCGACACAAAAAATAAATTAAGTGACGGAAGTAAAATGAATAAAACAGAAAAATCAGAAGTCATTTCCAATGTTGTGGAAATGATTAAAAATTCCTCGGCAGTTTATGTCACTGATTATTCCGGAATTAACGTAGCGGATATCACGGGTATTCGAAACGAATTTAGGAAAGAAAAAGTCAGTTACTTCGTTGTAAAAAATACCTTTTTCAAAAGAGCAATCAATGAAACTGGTAAATACAGCAATCTTGCCAATCATTTGACCGGAATGTCCGGCTATGCATTTGCAAATGCTGATCCAACGGCACCGGCAAAAATCATCAAAAAATATTTTGATGCCACTCAAAAATTATCTTTAAAGGCCTGCTATATTGAAAACCAGTTTTATGATGGAAGTCGTTTAAACGAAATCGCTTCTCTTCCTTCTAAACCAGAAATTATAGCGGGTATTTTGGGTAGTTTATCTTCACCTGCATCAGGTATTGTAGGTACCTTAAACGCTGTGATTAGAGATTTGATAAGTGTAGTTGATGAAATCTCTAAAAAACAAGCAGCATAAATTTGAAATGAAACATAAGTAATAGGAGAAAAAAATGTCCGAAAAAATAGCAGAGATCGTTGAAAAAATTAAAGGCTTATCTTTAGTTGAAGCCTCTGAATTGAAAAAAGCACTCGAAACAGAATTTGGTGTTTCCGCATCAGCCCCAATGATGATGGCTGGTCCTGTGGCTGCCGCTTCTGCCCCAGCCGAAGAAAAAACTGAGTTTGATGTAGTTCTTATCTCCGCTGGGGAAAAGAAAATCAACGTTATTAAAGTTGTAAGAGCTCATACAGGTTTAGGCTTAAAAGAGGCTAAAGATTTAGTTGATACAGCACCTCAAAAAGTTAAGGAAGCTATCTCAAAAGATGAAGCTGAAAAACTTAAAAAAGAATTCGAAGAAGCCGGCGCTACCGTAGAAGTTAAATAAGGCATTCGATTAAAATTATTTTGCCCTGGCAGCGAGTGATAGCGAAAATCATCGTTATCACTTTCTGTCTTTTTGTGTTTATACGATTTAAGATTCTAACGAACTAGAAATTATTTAAGAGGTCATCATTTGGTAAACGAACGCATATCCTTTGGAAAAATTCCTTCTGTACTAAAAGCACCAGACTTATTAGACATTCAGAAAGGAACTTTTGAAGATTTTATTCAGAATAATGTACCAGCAGCTAAACGAGAGATAAAAGGATTACAAAATGTCTTCCTTTCTAACTTTCCAATTTTTGACAATAAAGAAAATTACAGGCTTGATTTTCTGGAATACTTCATCGAAAAACCGCGCTTCTCTTTGGAAGAATGCCTTGAAAGAGGATTAACATTCGCCACCCCGCTTAAAGCAAAACTTAGATTATCTGCAAAAGATCCCGAAACAGGAGAGTTTGTTAACAGCGTTGAGCAGGAAGTTTATTTGGGTAATCTTCCATTTATGACTAATAAAGGCACATTTGTCATCAATGGTGCTGAACGTGTAATTGTTTCGCAGCTTCATAGATCTCCCGGTGTTGCTTTTGCACAGACGGTTCATCCCAACGGAACTCCAATTTATTCTGCAAGGATTATTCCACTTCGAGGGAGTTGGGTCGAATTTGCCACAGATATAAATTCGATACTCTATGTTTATATTGACAGACGCAAAAAATTTCCGGCAACTACTTTATTAAGAGCATTAGGTTTTGTTTCCGATGAGGAAATATTAAACTTATTCAACATTTATGAAGTAATTGACCTTAAAAAAGTCAACCCGGCAGATTATATTGGTAGATATATTGCCAGCGATGTTTTTGATATGGCGACTGGTGAAATCTTTTTAACTAAGGAAAGTGTTTTAACCGAAGAAGATGTAGAAAGGCTTGGTGAGGCTGAAGTTGATAAACTAAAACTCATTCGAGAAGGAAACGTTCCGGAAGATGATTTAATTTTAAACACACTCCGAAAAGATACCGCACATACAAAAGAAGAAGCTCTTTTTGCAATATATAGACAGCTTCGTACAGGAGAAGCCCCTGACGCAGAAACTGCTTTAGCATTAATTGATAAATTATTCTTCAACGACAAAAGATATGATCTTGGTGACGTTGGTCGTCATCGTATGAATGACAAATTAGGACTAAGCCATCCTGAAACTATGACGGTTTTGACAATTGATGATATTGTTTCCATCATGTCTAATATTATAAAATTAAAAAATGGTGAAGAAGAGGTTGATGATATTGATCATCTTGGCAATAGAAGAATTAGAACAGTCGGCGAACAATTAGGTCAGCAGTTCAACATCGGAATGGCTCGCATGGCTCGTACAATTAAAGAGAGAATGAACTTACGCGATACTGAACATTTTACTCCGCAGGAGTTAGTAAACGCAAGAACTATAAGTAGTGTTATAAATGCTTTCTTTGGTACAAATCAGCTTTCGCAATTCATGGATCAAACTAATCCTTTAGCCGAAATGACCCACAAAAGAAGGATGTCAGCATTAGGACCCGGAGGCTTGACAAGAGAGCGTGCAGGTTTCGAAGTCAGAGACGTGCATTACACTCATTATGGTCGCTTATGTCCAATTGAAACTCCTGAAGGACCAAATATTGGGTTAATTTCTTCTCTTACTATTTATGCAAGAGTTAATCGCTATGGGTTTTTGGAGACTCCTTATAGAAAAGTTCATAAAGGAAAAGTTTCTAATGAAGTTGAGTACCTAACAGCAGAGCAAGAAGACCAATTTACAATAGCACAAGCAAATGCTCCATTAACCGAACAATCAAGGTTTGCAAACGAACGTGTAAAATCAAGGCTGAAAGGCGAATTCCCAGTTGCAACTCCAGAAAACATTCAGTATATGGATGTCGCCCCTGCACAAATCGTAAGTGCCGCCGCCGCCCTAATCCCGTTTCTTGAGCACGATGATGCTAACAGAGCGTTAATGGGTTCAAACATGCAAAGACAGGCAGTTCCATTATTAATTCCGGAAGCTCCAATTGTTGGAACAGGAATGGAGCGCAAATTGGCTCTGGATTCGAGAGCTGTATTAATAGCTGAGGACGATGGTGTTGTTGAGTATGTAGATGCTAACAAAATAATAATCAAATATGATATTAATGCTAATAGTCTTGAAGCTCTGACAAGCTTTACCGACATCAGAAGAGCTACCCATAAATTGACTAAATTTAGCGGAACAAACCAGGAAACGTGCATCAATCAAAAACCAATCGTAAAGATCGGACAGCGAGTTCAAAAGGGAGATGTAATTGCTGACGGTGCTGCAACTGAACATGGCGATTTAGCACTTGGTAGAAATGTGCTCGTTGCGTTTATGCCTTGGCGAGGTTATAATTTTGAAGATGCCATAATTATCAGCGAAAAAGTTGTTAGCCAGGATCTTTTTACTTCTATTCATATCGAAGAATTTGAATTACAAGTAAGAGAAACCAAACGCGGCGAGGAAGAATTAACAAGAGAAATTCCTAATGTAAGCGAAGAAGCTGTTAAAAATTTAGACGAATATGGAATTGTAAGGGAAGGGGCAGAAGTTAAGGAAGGTGATATTCTAATCGGAAAAATCACACCAAAAGGTGAAACCGATCCTACTCCTGAAGAAAAACTGTTGAGAGCGATATTCGGTGATAAAGCTGGCGATGTTAAAGATGCTTCGCTCAAAGCACCTCCCGGATTACGCGGCACAGTCATCAAAACACGATTATTTAATCGTAAAAAAAGAGATGGTGATACCAAGAAAAATGAGAAGAAAGCTTTTGATGATTTAGAATTGAAACATAATTCTGCTCTTTCCGAACATTATAAAAAGTTAGTGGAAAAACTGACCAAGCTTTGCGGTGGTGAAATAACTTCAGGAATCAGAGATCTTGATGGCAGCGTGGTCCTTCGAAACGGAACAAATATCAAAGAAAATACTTTTTCAGAAATGGACGATGTAACCAAACTTGATTACACCTTAAACTGGTTTGAGAGCAAGAAATTAAATAGTCACATCTCTGTTCTCTATAAAAATTATTTTGAAGCACTCTCGGATATTGAGGAGGAATACAAAAAAGAAAAATTAAAAATCGCCAGTGGTGATGAACTTCCCCCGGGGATAGTTCAACTTGCAAAAGTTTATGTCGCCAAAAAGCGAAAGCTCTCTGTGGGTGATAAAATGGCTGGCAGACATGGAAATAAAGGTGTTGTCGCTAAAATTGTTCCAGCAGAAGACATGCCGTTCTTGCCTGATGGAACTCATGTGGATATAATATTAAATCCTTTGGGTGTTCCTTCAAGAATGAACCTTGGACAACTTTATGAAACGGCACTTGGCTGGGCTGGAAAAGCACTCGGAGTTAAATTTTCAACTCCAATCTTTGATGGTGCTAAAGTTGAAGATGTTGAAGAGTGGCTTAAAAAAGCTTCACTTGAGTCAGGAAGCAAAACCGATCTTTATAATGGCAGAACCGGAGAAAAATTTCATCAAAAGGTAACTTGCGGCTATATCTATATGCTTAAATTGAGCCATCTTGTAGATGATAAAATTCACGCCCGTTCAATTGGACCATACTCACTAATTACACAACAGCCATTAGGCGGAAAAGCTCAGTTCGGCGGTCAGAGATTTGGTGAAATGGAAGTCTGGGCACTCGAGGGTTATGGTGCTTCACATATATTACAAGAAATACTTACTATAAAAAGTGATGATGTAGTTGGAAGAGCAAAGGCTTATGAGTCTATTGTTAAAGGTGAAAATTTATTGGAACCGAATGTTCCTGAAGCCTTTAATGTAATGATTAAAGAACTCCAGGGATTAGGACTGGACATAAAAGTTAATGCGCACAATCCGAATCAAATTAGAAATTAGGAGTTAAAAAATGTCGTTTAGAATTCAAGAAAATGCAATGAAAGATATTCAGACACTGACAATTACTCTTGCCAGTCCCGACGATATACTTTCAAGATCCTATGGAGAAGTTACAAAGCCCGAGACGATTAATTATAGATCTTTCAGACCGGAAAAAGATGGTTTATTCTGCGAAAAGATTTTTGGTCCAACACGAGATTGGGAATGCTACTGCGGTAAGTACAAAAGAATTAGATACAAAGGAATTATTTGCGATCGTTGCGGCGTTGAAGTAACACAGAAAAGTGTCCGCCGCGAAAGGATGGGGCATATTGGCCTTGCTGTTCCAATTGTTCATATCTGGTTTTTCAGAACCCAACCTTCAAAAATTGGCAATATTATTGGCCTAAGTCTCAAAGAATTAGAAAAAGTCGTTTATTATGAATCTTATATTGTTCTTAATCCTGGACCTACAGGATTAAATAAGAAAGATTTAATTTCTGAAGATCAATATTTTGAAGTGTTGAACTCTTTGCCCGCAGGAAACGAAAAATTAAATGATGAAGACCCGAATAAATTTGTGGCTCGAATCGGCGGTGATGCAGTTAAAGAAATTCTTAAAAAAATTGATATCGAAAAGGTATCGAAAGAATTGCGTGAGCAGGTAAAAGTTGAAAACTCTCAACAAAAGAAGCAGGATCTACTGAAGCGTCTTCGAGTTCTTGAAGCATTCAAAGAATCAGAAAACAAAGTCGCGAACCGACCGGAGTGGATGGTTATGAGTTACATCCCGATCATACCTCCGGAATTGCGTCCGCTTGTTCCTCTTGAAGGCGGAAGGTTTGCTACAAGTGACTTGAATGATTTATATAGAAGAGTGATTATCAGAAATAATCGCTTAAAAAGATTGATTGATATCAAGGCGCCTGAAGTCATACTAAGAAATGAAAAAAGAATGCTTCAGGAGTCAGTTGATGCATTATTTGATAATTCAAGAAGAGGAAGCGCCGTACGAAGTGATAACAACCGTCCATTGAAATCATTAAGTGACATGCTCAAAGGTAAACAAGGTCGTTTTCGCCAAAATCTTCTTGGCAAAAGAGTTGATTATTCAGGCAGGTCAGTTATTGTGGTTGGTCCAGAATTGAAACTACATCAGTGCGGGCTTCCTAAGGATATGGCGATAGAACTTTTCAAACCGTTTGTGATCAGAAAGTTAATTGAACGCGGACATAACAAAACAGTTAAAAGCGCCCGTAAAGTTGTTGATAGGAAAGATCCAATAATCTGGGATGTACTCGCAAAGATCATCGAGGGACATCCGGTACTTTTAAATAGGGCACCTACCTTGCATAGACTTGGTATTCAAGCATTTCAACCAATACTAATTGATGGCCGTGCTATTCAATTACATCCTATGGTCTGCACAGCCTTCAATGCTGACTTTGATGGTGATCAGATGGCTGTTCATGTGCCGCTTTCGTACGAGGCACAGCTCGAAGCTAATTTATTAATGCTTAGCAGCCATAATATTATGTCTCCCCAAAATGGAAGCCCGATTGTTGTTCCCACACAGGATATAGTGTTAGGGTGCTATTATCTAACAAAACACAAAGATGGAGATAAGGGAGAGGGGTTAACTTTTGGATCTCCTGAAGAAGTAATAATAGCATATAACTCAAAAGTGATTGGTTTGCATGCAAAAATTAAAGTTAGAATAGATGGACAGATTATAGAAACCACAACAGGGAAAATAATTTTTAATCAAATTGTACCCAAGGAAATGGGTTATTATAATCAAGTTCTGGTTAAGAAAACATTTGGTGGATTTATCGGAAAAATGTTTTTAAAATTGGGCAATAAAGTCACCGCTAAATTTCTTGATGATCTAAAAGAATTAGGCTTTAGATATTCAACGGCAGGGGGTCTATCAGTAAGTTACGCTGATATGATTATTCCTGAAGAAAAAGAATTGCTTATTACTAAAGCAAATAAAAAGGTAGAGGGAATTTTAAATGAACACGAACAAGGCGTTATTACTGACGCTGAAAGATATAACAAAATTATCGACGTTTGGACGCATACCACTAACGATGTTGCTAAAGCATTAATGGATAAAATCCGTTTTCACAATGGAGGATTCAATTCACTGCACATGATGGTTGATTCGGGTGCGAGAGGTTCGCAGGAACAGGTTAGACAACTTGCAGGAATGCGTGGTCTAATGATGAAACCTCAGAAATCACTTTCAGGTCAGGCGGGGGAAATAATTGAGAACCCAATTGTTGCAAACTTTAAGGAAGGACTTTCTGTACTCGAATATTTTATATCTACACATGGTGCTCGAAAAGGATTGGCAGATACAGCGCTTAAAACCGCTGACGCAGGCTATCTGACACGAAGATTAGTTGATGTTGCACAAGATGTAATTATAACTGAAGATGACTGCGGTACAATTCTGGGAATTGAGATTAAAGCTCTGAAAGATGTTGAACAGGAAAGAGAGCCATTAGCAGAACGAGTAATTGGCAGAGTAACACAAGAAGATGTATTTGATCCCCGAACTGATGAGCTCATTGTAGGATCAGGGCAGCTTATTACTGAATCCATTGCTGAAAAAATTGAAGATGCAAATCTTGATTCGGTTTATATCCGAACCGTACTTACTTGTGAATCTCGAAGAGGTGTTTGTGCAAAATGTTATGGTAGAAACCTTACGAATGCTAAGATGGTGGAGATAGGCGAGGCAGTTGGAATCGTAGCAGCACAGTCCATTGGCGAACCAGGAACTCAGCTAACCTTGAGAACCTTCCATCTTGGGGGAACATCATCCAGAATTGCAAGCCAGTCACAAGTAGAATCAAATGTTGACGGTATAATTAAGTTTGATCGAATCAATTTTGTTGAGCGTGCAGATTATTTAGGCAAAACTAAAGTTGTTACAGGCAGAAGAGGCGCTATAGCTATTTACGATACTGATAACCGCCAACTCAAAAAATATGATGTCCCTTACGGCGCAGAGCTGACTGTTGATGACGGTCAGAAGATTACGAAACGTCAAGCCTTGTACAATCACGATCCTTATAATTCGGTGATTTTAACTGATATTAGTGGACGGGTTAAATTTGTGGATCTTATTGAAGGCTCTACATTGCAGCAAGTAACTGATGAGCAGACCGGGCACGTTCAAAAAGTAGTAACTGAATCAAAAGACAAAAACCTTACCCCCAGCATTCTTATCGAAGATGGAGAAAATAAAAAACTATTTAATCTGCCTATCCGCGCATATTTATCTGTCGAAGAAGGTGAAACAATTCAAGCTGGAACGATACTAGCAAAAATTTCAAGACAGGCTTCTAAAACGCGGGATATCACTGGTGGTCTACCAAGAGTAACAGAATTGTTTGAGGCAAGAAGTCCGCATGAGCCATCTGTTGTTTCAGAAATCGAAGGTATTGTAAAATTTGGTGCAAAGAAGAAAGGCTCAAGGGAAATTATTGTTACTGCACCTGATGGGTCGGATGAGAAGAAATATAACGTTGCGCTTGGTAAACATGTATTAGTCCAGGAGGGGGATGAAATACCGGCAGGTGAAAAAATTACAGACGGTCCAATCAATCCTCATGACATTCTAAAGATTAAGGGAACAAGTGCAGTACAGGAATACTTAGTTAATGAAATACAGGATGTTTACAGATTGCAGGGCGTTAAAATAAATGATAAACATATAGAAGTAATTGTTAAACAAATGCTTCAAAAAATCGTAATCGTTTCTCCTGGTGACACTAGATTTTTGGAAGAAGACTTAGTAGATAGGAATTCCTTCATAGAGGAAAATGAGCGAATTATGTCTATGGTTGTTGTGGAAGATAAAGGTGAATCAAAATTAAAGAATGGACAGCTGGTACTTAAATCCAAAATTAGAGAGATTAATAACGATTTGAAGAAGAAGGAAAAAGAGCAGGTGAAATATCGTGATGCTGAACCCGCAACCTTCGAACACTTGCTGCTGGGAATCACTTCGGCAGCACTATCAACTGAAAGTTTTATATCTGCAGCATCTTTCCAGGAAACCACAAAAGTTTTAGCTAACGCAGCCACTGAAGCCAAGGTGGATTATCTGCTGGGTTTAAAAGAAAATGTGGTCATGGGTCATTTAGTGCCTGCTGGAACAGGGTTGAAGAAGTACAGAAAATTAATTCTAAAATCTGAAGAACTAGAACCAGTTCAGGAAACCGATGAACAATTAGAGGCTAAGAATTAATTTTTGCCCAATAAAGAATAATAAAATTAAAATATTTCATAGTTTTCTTGACATATTTTGTATCAAAGACTATATTTGAAGTCTGAATTTTTTTAATAACCAGAATCCAGGAGATTTTGTGCCCACAATAAGTCAGTTAGTTAGAAAAGGAAGAAAAACAATCCTTGCTAAAAAGAAAGCTCCGGCGCTTGATTCGTGTCCGCAGAAAAGGGGAGTGTGTACCAGGGTTTATACAACTACTCCGAAAAAACCCAATTCTGCTCTTCGAAAAGTTGCAAGGGTGAGGTTGACCAATGGAATGGAAGTTACAGCCTATATTCCTGGTGAAGGTCACAACTTACAGGAGCATTCAATCGTTCTTATCAGAGGTGGTAGAGTGAAAGATCTCCCAGGTGTAAGATACCATATTATCAGGGGAACGCTTGACACCAGTGGTGTCGAAGATAGAAAAAAAAGCAGATCAAAATACGGAGCTAAAAAACCTAAGGCTAAATAAGTATGAGAAAAAAAAGAGCTGAAAAAAGATTTATTAAACCTGATCCAAAATACAAAGACTTACTTGTGGCTAAATTTATTAACAGCCTAATGTATGACGGTAAAAAAGCGGCCGCTCGTAAATTAGTTTACGAGGCGTTTGATCTTATTGAGGAAAGGACAAAAAAATCTGGAATGGAAACATTCAAAAAGGCCATTGGTAATATCCAGCCAATGATTGAGGTCAGAAGTCGACGAGTTGGTGGCGCAACTTATCAGGTCCCTTCAGAAGTTAGACCTGAAAGAAGGATTGCTTTAGCTTTAAGATGGGTAAGAACCTATTCTAGGTCGAGGGGAGAAAAATCCATGTCGGCAAAATTAGCTTCTGAGTTAATCGCCGCATCAAACAATGATGGCTCTGCCGTTAAGAAAAAAGAAGACACGCACAAAATGGCTGAAGCGAATAAAGCTTTCGCTCATTTTAAATGGTAACAAAAAGTTGATTAAGAATTAGAATAGATAAACGTATAAATAAATGGCTAGAAAATTTAATATAGATAAAGTACGCAACATCGGAATTATGGCTCACATTGATGCCGGAAAAACCACTACGACTGAAAGAATCCTTTTTTATACTGGAAGAACTCATCGTATTGGGGAAGTTCATGATGGTGCAGCTACGATGGATTGGATGGAGCAGGAAAAAGAACGCGGTATTACAATAACTAGTGCTGCTACAACCTGTTTATGGAACGATCACCAGATAAACATAATTGATACCCCAGGTCATGTTGACTTCACTGTTGAAGTTGAAAGATCGTTACGAGTTTTGGATGGTGCAGTCGCATTATTCTGTGCTGTTGGCGGTGTTGAGCCGCAATCAGAAACTGTTTGGAGACAGGCTGATAAATATGGTGTACCAAGAATAGCCTTCGTAAATAAGATGGATAGAACGGGTGCTGATTTTTATAATGCTGTGCAAATGATGAAGGATAGGCTCGGAGCTAATGCTGTTCCAATTACGCTTCCAATTGGAGAAGGCGATCTATTTGCAGGAGTTATAAATCTCATAACTCTTAAGGCAAGAATGTACACTGAAGATGCTTCTGGTTCAACCTTTGAAGATATTGAAATTCCGCATGATCTTTTAGAGATCACTACCAAGTACAGAACTCAAATGTTAGAAGCAGTTAGTGATGTTGATGATACACTGCTGGAGAAGTATTTGGAAGGAAAAGAAATTAGTGCTGATGAAGTAAAAAAAGTTTTAAGAAGAGCAACAATTCAATCGAAAATTATTCCGGTTCTTTGCGGCTCGGCCTTTAAAAACAAAGGCGTGCAAAAATTGTTAGATTCAGTAATTGATTTTCTCCCATCTCCCATGGATAATCCCGCAATCGAAGCGCATCACATTGGTATAAAAGATATGGTGGAGAGAAAAATTAGCGACGATGAAAAATTTACGGCTCTGGCTTTTAAAATAATGAATGATCCCTACGTTGGGAAGTTGACTTTTTTTAGAGTTTATTGCGGAACTCTTTCTTCAGGCTCATATATTTTTAATTCGACGAGTGGGAAAAAAGAAAGAATTAGTCGTCTAATGCAGATGCATGCCAATCACCGCGAGGAAGTAGATGAAGTTAGGTCTGGTGACATCGCAGCCGCAGTCGGCTTAAAATTTACTCGTACTGGTGATACACTTTGTGACGAAAAAGATCCGGTTATCCTTGAAAAAATTATTTTCCCTGAGCCGGTGATACAGATAGCTATTGAACCAAAGACTAAAGCTGATCAAGATAAACTTTCTGATGCACTTCAAAAGTTATCTGATGAAGACCCGACTTTTAGAGTAAAGGTTGATGAAGAAACCGGTCAAACCTTAATGAGCGGAATGGGAGAGTTGCACCTTGAAATCTTAGTTGATAGAATGAAAAGAGAATTCAAAGTTGAAGCGAATATCGGTAAGCCGCAAGTGGCTTATAGAGAAACCATAACGCAAACGGTCGATAGTGAAGGTAAGTTTATAAAACAATCTGGTGGTCGAGGTAAGTTTGGTCACGTGTGGGTTGAACTTTCTCCGAATGAACCCGGTAAGGGTTATGAATTCACGAATGGAATTGTTGGCGGGGTGGTACCCAAGGAATATATCCCAGCGGTTTCTGTTGGTATTCAAGAGGCAATGCGTAATGGTATTGTAGCAGGATTCCCAGTTGTAGATATTAAAGCAAAAATATTTGATGGCTCCTATCATGATGTCGATTCGGATGAACTCTCTTTCAAAGTTGCTGGTTCAATTGCCTTTAAAGAAGGATCTAAAAAAGCAAGACCTGTTCTTCTTGAACCAATGATGAGCGTTGAAGTAATTACTCCTGAAGAATATCTCGGCGATGTAATGGGTGATCTAAATTCCAGAAGAGGGAAGATTGAAGGATTTACAGCCAGAAAAGATGCTCAAGTGATAAAAGCAATTGTTCCACTTGCAGAGATGTTCGGCTACGCGACTATATTAAGATCGATGACACAAGGAAGAGCAATTTATTCAATGCAGTTTTCACATTATCATGAAGTTCCAAAATCAATAGCTGAAGAGATAGCTGAAAAATCTCTCGGTAAAAAATCAACTGCAACAATATAATTTTATTAATTAAGAAATATCTAATTCATAAGGAGAAATGACAGATGGCTAAAGAAAAATTTGACAGAAGTAAGCCGCACGTTAACATTGGCACTATTGGTCACGTAGATCATGGTAAAACTACTTTAACTGCTGCTATCACTATGGCTCTTTCAAGAAAAGGTTTATCAGCAATCAGATCATTTGATAGTATTGATAACGCACCTGAAGAAAGAGAAAGAGGAATCACTATTGCAACCGCACATGTTGAATATTCAACCGCAAACAGACACTATGCTCACGTTGATTGTCCTGGTCACGCTGATTATGTGAAAAACATGATTACCGGTGCTGCACAAATGGATGGGGCAATTCTTGTAGTGGCTGCTACTGATGGTCCTATGCCGCAGACAAGAGAGCATATTCTTTTAGCCCGTCAGGTAGGTGTACCAAAGATTGTTGTATTCTTGAATAAAGTAGATATGGTTGATGATCCTGAATTAATTGAGCTTGTTGAAGAAGAATTGAGAGATCTGTTAAAAAAATATGAATTTCCTGGTGACGATATTCCAATCATTAAGGGTTCTGCGCTTCGTGCATTAGAAGCTGGATCAGATCCTGCAACTCCGATAACAGATGAAAGATTCAATTGTATTTGGCAGCTTATGGATGCTGTTGACTCTTATGTTCCCGTTCCTGAAAGAAGCACAGATAAACCGTTCTTAATGCCTGTTGAAGATGTTTTCTCTATCACAGGTCGCGGTACAGTAGCTACTGGTAGGGTTGAAAGAGGACAGGTGAAAATTCAGGAAGAAGTTGAACTTATTGGTTTAGGGCTACATAAAAAAACTGTTGTTACTGGTATTGAAATGTTTAGAAAAGAACTTGATTCTGCTATGGCAGGTGATAATGCAGGAATTTTATTAAGAGGCGTTGATAAAAATGAAATAGAGAGAGGTATGGTACTTGCCAAAACGGGTTCAATTACTCCTCATATGAAATTTGAAGGTGAAGTTTACATTCTTTCTAAAGATGAAGGCGGAAGACATACACCGTTTTTTAATGGTTACAGACCACAGTTTTATTTTAGAACAACCGATGTAACCGGAGTTGCTACTTTGCCTGAAGGAACAGAAATGGTTATGCCGGGAGATAACATAAGGCTGTCGATCGATTTGATCTCCCCTATTGCGATGGAGGAGAAGTTAAGATTCGCTATTCGTGAAGGTGGTAGAACAGTTGGTTCTGGTGTTGTAACAAAGATAATTGAATAATTAAATTATGCACAATTAGGGAGCATCGACTCCCTTTTGTGTGTTTAATACTTAAAAGGAGATACTTTAGTGGCAGGTCAAAAAATTAGAATTAAGTTAAAATCTTATGATCATATTCTAATTGATAAATCAACTGAAAAGATTATCAAGACAGTAAGAAGTACAGGAGCAGTAGTTTCTGGGCCTATACCATTGCCAACTAAAAGAACAGTTTATACTGTATTACGATCTCCCCATGTTGATAAAAAATCGCGCGAACAATTCGAAACTCGTGCTCACAAAAGAATTATTGATATTCATAATTCTAATAACAAAACTGTTGACTCCCTCAGTAAGTTAGATATACCTGCTGGCGTTGACATTGAGATAAAGCTTTAACGAAACTGGAGCAATGATGCTTGGCTTAATTGGTAAAAAAATAGGAATGACAAGTGTATTTAACACTAATGGTGAACTTATACCGGTGACCATTGTGCAAGCAGGACCTTGTAGAGTCGTTTCGATTCGTACAAAAGAAAAAGACGGATATGAGGCGCTTCAATTAGGCTTTGCTGAAAAGAAGGAAAAAAATATCACAAAACCTTTACTCGGTCACTTTAAGAAAAATGATGTACCAGCTGCTGCATTCTTAAAGGAATTCAAAGGCTATTCAATCAAAGATTTCAAACCGGGTGACGAAATAAAGAGTGATATTTTTACTGTTGGCGAAAAAATTAAAGTTCGCGGCAGGACAAAAGGAAAAGGCTTTCAGGGTGTGATGAGAAGACATGGTTTTGGCGGTGTTGGCGGAACTACTCATGGTCAAAGTGATCGTCTTCGTGCACCCGGATCGATAGGCGCAAGTTCCTATCCTTCAAGAGTTTTTAAAGGTCAACGAATGGCAGGACGTATGGGATTTACTAATGTAACAATTGCTAATTTGCAGATTGTTAGAATAATGCCCGAAGAAAATTTATTATTAATTCGTGGTGCAGTTCCGGGCGCAATCAACTCAATTGTTGAATTGATAAAGAAGTAATGGAAAAAAAATGAATTTAGATATTTACAAAATAGACGGTTCGGTTACTGGCGAAAAAATTGAATTAGCTGATGATATATTTGGAATTCAGCCAAATGATCATGCAATCTATCTTTCAGTTAAATCGTACTTAGCCAATCAAAGACAGGGCACTCACAAGTCTAAAGAAAGAGGAGAAGTGAGCGGCGGTGGTAAAAAACCGTGGAAGCAAAAAGGCAGGGGTGGTGCAAGAGCAGGTACTACAAGATCACCACTATGGGTTGGTGGAGGGACTATTTTTGGACCTCGACCACGAGATTATAGAGAGGATATTCCCAAAAAAGTTAAAAAATTGGCTCGCAGATCGGCACTAAGTTATAAAATAAAAGACGAACAATTAATAGTTGTAGAAGATTTTAATTTTGAGAACCCGAAGTCAAAAGAATTTGCAAAAATGCTTAATGCATTAAAGGTTTCAGGTAAAAAGGTATTATTATTGACTAATGGAAACATGGAAACTATCTATCAGTCAGGTCGTAATATTGCTAAAGTTCGGGTACTCGAAGCTGCAAAGGCTTCTACTTATGACATTCTTAACAATCAAGTACTTGTACTGCAAAAAGGTGCAGTTGAAACGATAACAAATTCTTTTCAGTCCAGAAAGGAAGGGTTAAACTAACATGCGTCAGATTTTAATAAGACCTATGATAACCGAAAAAATGACAAACCTTACTGCAGATAAAGGTATTTACGGGTTTATGGTTTCACCCGCAGCAAATAAAATAGAAATTGCGAAAGAAATCGAAAAAAAATTTCAAGTGCATGTTGAATCAGTTAGAACAGTTAATCATCCCGGTAAGTTAAAAACTCAGTTTAGAAAAAGCGGAAGATTTTCCGGGAAAACTTCTGCAACAAAAAAAGCATATATCACCCTTAAGAAGGGTGAAACAATTGAATTATTCGAGCAAGTTTAAAGTGGTAATTAAGGTTAAAAAATGGCTATAATTAAATTAAAACCAAATACTCCCGGTACAAGATTTAGATCAGATTTTTCATTTGAGGAGATTACTAAATCAACACCTGAAAAGTCCCTTACAAGAGCTATTAAAAAAAGTGGCGGCAGGAATAATTACGGAAGAGTAACAGCAAGGCACATTGGCGGTGGACATAAACAGAGATATCGAATAATAGATTTTAAAAGGGACAAATCTGGAATTCCGGCCACTGTACATTCGATAGAGTATGATCCTAACAGAACATGCCGGATAGCCTTACTACACTATTCAGATGGTGAAAAGAGATATATTTTAGCTCCTGAAGGATTACAAGTTGGTACAAAAGTTATCTCAGGCAGCGGAAGTGATATTACAGTTGGCAATGCTTTGCCTTTGAGCGATATGCCTCTGGGTAGTTTTGTTCATAATGTTGAAATCAAACCTGGCAAAGGCGGTCAACTTGGTCGAAGTGCAGGATCGTCATTACAAGTCCTTTCAAAGGATGGCGATTATGCGCAGTTAAAAATGCCATCGGGCGAAGTTCGAATGATCAGGCTAAATTGTATGGCTACTTACGGTATTGTTGGGAATTCAGAAAAAGAAAACATAAGTTTGGGAAAGGCTGGTAGAAGCCGATGGATGGGAATTAGGCCTCACGTAAGAGGCGTAGCAATGAATCCAGTGGATCATCCAATGGGTGGTGGCGAAGGTAAAACATCTGGCGGCGGTCATCCTGTTTCACCATGGGGTCAAAAGGCTAAAGGACTTAAAACCCGCAAGCATAAAAAGAGTTCGAATAAATTCATTATTAAAAGACGTAAAAAATAGAGTAAATAATGCCAAGATCAATTAAAAAAGGACCTTTTGTCAGCACCAAACTGTTTGAAAAAATTAAAAAGCTGAATGAAAGTAATCAAAAAAAAATTATTAAAACTTGGTCTCGTTCGTCAACTATTTTACCCGACTTTGTTGGACATACGATTGCTGTCCACAACGGCAACAAAATGATTCCAATTTATGTTACTGAAAATATGGTTGGTCATAAACTGGGTGAGTTTTCACCTACAAGAATTTTCCGAGGACATCCAGGAACAAAAGCTGAAAAAGCTGCTAAAACAAATTAAAAAGGTCTCAAGTTATAATGGAAGCAAAAGCAATACACAGATATATAGGTTCATCCCCCAGGAAAATGAGGTTGGTAATCGATCTTATAAGAGGAATCAGGGTTGATAGAGCAATGGAAATTCTTCACTTTCAACCAAAGCATGCATCGAATGATGCTGAAAAAGTTTTAAGATCTGCTGTTTCAAACCTTATGAACGCAAATGAGACTCAGAGAATTGAACCTTCTGATCTTTATGTAAAAGAGGTATTTGTTGATCAAGGACCTACTTTAAAAAGAATTTCACCTGCCCCTATGGGTCGTGCTTATAAAATTAGAAAAAGATCTTGTCACTTAACAATTGTGGTCGCCACAAAAGAATAAATTAGGAGATAAATTTTTGGGACAAAAAACAAACCCGGTTGGATTAAGAGTTGGAATAATTAGAGGATGGGACTCTAATTGGTATGAAAATAAAAGTTATGCTCACAAGCTAAAAGAGGATTCTAAATTAAGAGCATACGTTAGAAACAGACTTAAAAAAGCCGGAATTTCCAGAATCGTAATAGACAGAACTTCTAAAAATATTATTCTTACAATTTCTACATCAAGACCTGGAGTAGTCATTGGCAAAAGTGGAAAAGAAATAACACAGTTGGAACAAGAATTAAAGCAAGTTACAGATAAGGATGTTAAGGTTCAGATAACTGAAATTAAGCGTCCAGAATTAGATGCCTATCTTGTGGCAGAAAATATTGCAATGCAGCTATCCGGGCGTGTTTCTTTCAGGAGAGCTATGAAAATGGCTATCACATCTGCAATGAGAATGGGAGCTGAAGGAATCAGAATTATGTGTGCTGGAAGACTTGGTGGTGCTGAAATGGCTCGTACCGAGCAATACAAGCAAGGACGAATTCCGCTTCATACTTTGCGAGCAGATATTGATTATGCAAATGGAAGAGCTGAAACAGTCTATGGATCTATCGGAATTAAAGTATGGATTTGCCGCGGCGAAATTTTAGGCAAGAGAGTTTCAGAATAAAATACCGGAGAATTTAAAATGTTAATGCCGAAAAGAGTTAAATTTAGAAAATCACAGCGCGGAAGAAGAAAAGGCAATGCTAAACGTGGAAGCTCCGTAGCTTTTGGTGATTTCGGATTGAAAGCGCTCGAACCTGACTGGATAACAAGTAGACAAATTGAAGCTTGTCGAATTGCATTATCCAGAAAAATGAAAAGAGATGGAAAAGTTTGGATCAGAATTTTCCCTGATAAGCCTGTTTCTAAAAAACCACTCGAAACCAGAATGGGAAAAGGAAAAGGGGCACCTGAATTTTGGGTCGCAGTTATCAAACCAGGCAGAATTCTTTTCGAGGTGTCTGGTGTTACAAAGGATATCGCACTTGATGCATTCAGAACTTGTTCTTCCAAATTGCCGATAAAAACAAAGATGGTTGCAAGGCCAGATTACGAATCTTAATAGGAATTATCAATGAAGATTTATGAAATTAAAGAGATGAATACCGATGAACTCCTCAAGAGAATTGAGGAAGAAGAAAAAAATATTATTGATTTGCGCTTCGCTCATCAACTAAAACAATTAACTAATACATCTAAATTAAAATTAGTGAAAAAAGACATCGCACGAATGAAGACTATTATTAGAGAAAGGCAATTAGCTGAAATCAAAGCTTCAAAAGTTAAAAAAGAAGGAGCTGATTCATAATGACGACAGAACGCCCATTGAGAAAAACAAGAACCGGTGTCGTAGTTAGTAATAAAATGGATAAAACCATTACAGTTGCCATCGAAAGAAAAGTACCTCATCCAAAGTATAAAAAATATTTCAAAAAAACTACCAAACTTATGGCTCATGATGAAAAAAATGAATGCGCCCCGGGTGATAAAGTTAAAATAATGGAAACCAGACCGCTTAGTTTGAGAAAAAAATGGCGCTTAGTTGAAATTGTTGAAAAAGCCAAATAGTAATACGGAGTAATAAAGATGATTCAAGAAGAAACAAATTTAGTGGTTGCTGATAATTCGGGCGCAAAGAAAGTTCGGTGCATCAGAGTCTTGGGTGGAAGCGGCAGGCAATACGCAAGCCTTGGTGATTTGATTGTGGTAGCAGTTAAAACAGCTATCCCAAAGGGTGGTGTAAAAAAAGGTGAAGTATCCCGTGCAGTAATTGTGCGAACAAAAAAAGAAGTTAGAAGAAAAGATGGCTCTTATATCAGGTTCGATGAAAATGCAGCAGTTCTTTTAAACGCTCAGGGCGAACCCAGAGGTACCAGAATTTTTGGACCCGTTGCAAGAGAATTAAGAGATAAACAGTTTATGAAAATAATTTCATTAGCTCCAGAAGTATTATAAATCGGAAGTAAGATGAGAATTAGAAAAAATGACAATGTAATGGTAATTAGCGGAAATGATCGCGGTAAATCTGGAAAAGTTCTTAAAGTTTTTCCCAAAGAAAACCGTGTTATCATAGAAGGTATCAATCTTCGTAAACGCCACACTAAACCAAATCAGAAAAGCCCGCAAGGTGGTATTTTAGAAAAAGAAGCGCCGATAAATTCTTCTAACGTTATGGTGATAGATCCAAAAACCGGCGAACCAACAAGAATCGGTTCAAAAATTATTCTTGATGAAAAAACCGGCAAGAAAAAAATTACGAGAGTTAGTAAAATAAGCGGCGAAATGCTCTAATATTATAATTAAAGTTTGAATTAAGAATGGCAGAGAAAAAACAAAAAACAGTTACTGAAGAAAAATCTTCTAAAAAAACAAAAAAAGAACTTTCTGAAGGGAAGGCTGCTTCAAGTGAAAAAGAAACAAGAGTTCCTTCTCGCTTGGGTATGATTTACAAATCAGAAATCATTCCCACTCTGATGAAGAAGTTCAAGTACAAAAGTGTTATGCAAGTTCCTAAAATAGTTAAGGTTGTTGTTAATATGGGTGTTGGTGAAGCAGTTAATGATCAAAAACTTCTAGAGCAAGCAGTAAAAGAACTTGAAACTATAGTTGGTCAGAAGGCTAGTATTAGAAAGGCTAAAAAATCGATATCTAATTTCAAGCTTAGAGAAGGTGTTAACATTGGTGCTATGGTCACTTTGCGAAAAGACAGAATGTATGAACTTCTTGACAGATTAATAAATGTTGCATTACCGCGTGTTCGTGATTTTAGAGGCCTTTCCGATAAGTCTTTTGATGGGCGTGGTAATTATTCATTAGGAATTAAAGAGCAAATAATTTTCCCTGAGATAAATTCAGATAAGGTTACAAAAGTATTAGGTATGGACATCACAATTGTGACTACAGCTAAAAACGATTCGGAGGCTTTCGAGTTACTTAAGGCTTTCGGTATTCCATTTAGAAAAAAAGAAATTAAAACAGCATAGGAAAAGTTTATGGCAAGAAAAAGCTTACTGGCACGTGAAGAAAAAAGAAGAAGACTTTCTGAAAAGTATCGTACTTTGAGAGAAGAATTAAAAAAGAAGGGTGATTATGAAGCACTTCAGGAGCTTCCTAAAAATTCTTCCCCAGTCAGGCTAATGAATAGATGTATGATGACAGGCAGAGCAAGATCTTTCTATCGAAAGTTCGGAGTTTCCAGGCTTGTTTTAAGAGAAATGGCATTACGGGGCGAAATTCCCGGATTAAAAAAATCAAGTTGGTAGAAGGAGAAAAAAATGGCTGTAACAGATCCGATATCAGATTTATTAACTAGAATTAGAAACGCTTCTAGAGCAAAGCATCTTCGAGTGGATATTCCATCCTCGAATATGAAGAAGCAACTCGTCAGCATTTTGAAAGAACAAAATTTTGTTGAAGACTTCACTGAAATTGAGGATACTAAACAAAATATATTAAGAGTAGTTCTTAAGTACAGAAATGGTGTTCCTGCAATTTCGGGATTAAGAAGAGTTAGTACTCCTGGATTAAGAATTTATAAGAATGCTGATAAACTTCCACGTGTATATAATGGCTTAGGTGTTGCTGTTATTTCTACATCCAAAGGTCTGCTAACAGACAAGCAAGCTAAGACCCAGGCAATCGGTGGCGAAGTTGTTTGCTATATATGGTAAAATTTTATTGAATGGAGAATTAAATTGTCAAGAATCGGTAAAAAAATAATAGTAGTTCCAAAGGGTGTAACTATAAACCTTAATGGGTTACAGATAAAAGTTAAGGGTCCCAAAGGGGAGCTAACACATTTTATCCACCCAAGTATGAAGGTGGTGGTAAAGGATTCTGAAATTACAGTGGAACGCCCAAATGATCTTAAAGAAAATAAAGCATTGCACGGGTTAACTAGAGCATTAATTCAGAATATGGTAACTGGTGTAACAGAAGAATATTCGAAAAGTTTGGACATTATTGGCGTTGGTTACAAAGCCGAATTAAAAGGAAATAACCTGTTGTTTAGTATTGGATTTTCCCATCCGATATTTTTTATGCCGCCGGAGGGGGTTAAACTTCAAGCTCCAACTCCCAATGCCATAACGATCTCAGGTGTTGATAAACAATTAGTTGGATTAGTTGCAGCTAAAATAAGATCAATCCGTAAACCTGAACCCTACAAAGGTAAAGGTATCAAATATTCAAATGAACAGATCAGAAGAAAAGCTGGTAAAACTGCCGGTAAGTAACAGAAGGAAAGATTATTTATGATTAAGAAAAACAATAATAAACGACTACGTTCCAAAACAAAAATAAGAAATAAGATTTCCGGAACACAGGAAACTCCCCGATTAACTGTTTATAGAAGTCTTAATAATATTTATGCACAAATCATTGATGATACTACTGGTAAAACGTTGGTGGCAGCTTCCTCATTGTCCAAAGATATTGCAGAAGAATTAAAAACCACCAAAGGTAAAGCAGCAAAAAGCAAATTAGTTGGAAATTTAGTCGCCTCTAAGGCGATTGAGCAAAAAATTAGCTCAGTAGTTTTTGATCGTAACGGATATCGTTATCATGGAAGAATACAGGCTGTTGCCGAAGGTGCTCGTGAGAAAGGACTAAAGTTTTAATGCCGGACATGTTTTCTAATGCCGGGTCGTCTAATGGCAGGACTACGCCCTTTGGAGGCGTCTGCAGAGGTTCGAGTCCTCTCCCGGCAGCAAATAATTATTTAAATATCACTATTATTATAAATGTAGATTACGGAGTGAAGCTTGAAAACCATTAAATCAACCGAAGTTGAAGGTTTAAAAGAAAAAGTTGTACACATAAACAGAGTGGCTAAAGTTGTTAAGGGTGGTAGAAGATTTAGCTTCAATGCTATTGTTGTTGTTGGAAATGGTAACGGCGTTGTTGGTGTAGGACTTGGTAAAGCCAACGAAGTTACTGATGCTATATCAAAGGGTGTGGATGACGCTAAAAAAAGTCTTGTAAAAGTTTCTCTTATCAAAGGAACTGTTGCTCATCAGATAATTGGAAAATTTGGCGCAGGCAAAGTACTTTTAAAACCAGCTACACCTGGAACAGGTTTGATTGCCGGTGGTGGAGTTCGTGCAGTTCTTGAGGCCGCCGGAATTACTGATATATTAACAAAATCACTTGGATCAAGTAATCCACATAATCAGGTAAAAGCCACATTGAATGGCCTATTAAATCAGATTGACGCACGCTCCATGGCGCAAAAACGCGGTATGGCAGTCTCTGAATTATTTATTTCTTAATGGAGACAGTATGAGTAAAATTAAGGTTACGCAGATTAGAAGTATTATCGATAGACCAAAGGATCAGAAACGCACTATTGAAGCTTTAGGCCTTGGTCGTCCAAATTATTGGAAGGTGCACAACGACACTCCACAAATTCGTGGCATGGTTAGAAAAGTAGATCATTTAGTAAAAGTTGAAGAAATAAAAGAATAGACAAAAGGTTCAATAATGGATATATTAAGTAATCTTAAATACGCAGAAGGATCAAGGAAAAAACGAAAACGCGTAGGGCGCGGCGAAGGCTCTGGTCATGGCGGAACTGCAACGAAAGGTATGAATGGACAGCTTTCAAGGTCAGGTGCAAAAAAGCGTGCATGGTTCGAAGGTGGGCAAATGCCGTTGCAAAGAAGAATTCCAAAACATGGCTTCACCAGTCCTTTTAAAGTTTATTCACAGGTGGTTAATTTAAGTTCGATACAAAAACTAGTAGATGAAAAAAAAATTGATGTGTCATCCGTTGACATTGCCTCGCTTAAAAAATACGGTTTAATCAAAAGTTTGAATAAACCCGTAAAAATTTTAGGTAACGGGAATTTCACTTCAAAACTTCACCTTGAGGCAAATGCTTTCAGCCAATCGGCAAAACAAAAAATTGAAGAAGCCGGCGGCTCTATTAAAACGATTTAAGCAGAAAATAAATGTCAAGACTTACAGAAACATTTAGAAATATTTTTAAGATTCACGAACTTCGCCAGAGAATTTTATACACTTTGGCTTTGCTTTTTATTGTCAGATTAGGTTCTCATCTAACCATCCCCGGCGTTGACGCTGTTCTGCTGGCAGAAAGTATGAAGAACCAAACATCCGATAATTTATTTGCATTATACGATTTGTTTGTTGGAGGCGCCTTCCATAATGCTGCAATTTTTGCACTTGGAATTATGCCTTACATTTCAGCCTCTATCATTCTTCAGTTACTTGGTGCTGTTGTTCCTTATTTTCAAAAACTGCAGCAGGAAGGGGAAGAGGGACGAAAGAAAATAACACAGCTTACTCGTTATGGTACTGTATTAATTTCCGGGATGCAAGCCTGGGGTGTAACTGTAAGATTATTGAATATGAATGTTCAAGGAATTCCGATTGTACCGGACGGCGTAAACGGAATTTTTTGGGTATTATCAACTATAATAATTTTAACTTCCGGTACTATATTAATGATGTGGATGGGTGAACAAATCACCGAGCGTGGAATTGGCAATGGCATCTCATTAATCATTTTTATTGGAATCATTGCAAGATTTCCATTTGCAATTTTAGATGAATACAGATTAATTTCATCCGGTACAAGAAGTCTTGTTATTGAAATTGTTATCTGGGCTTTAATGGCTATGATTATTGCAGGTGTAGTGCTTGTAACTCAAGGCACAAGAAGAATTCCTGTTCAGTACGCGAAGAGAGTCGTTGGAAGAAAAATTTATGGAGGCGTAACTCAATATATTCCATTACGAGTAAACACTGCCGGAGTTATGCCTATAATTTTTGCTCAGTCCATAATGTTTATTCCGAATACGGTACTTTCATTTTTCCCTGATAATGAATTTTTAGTAAATTTAGCCGGTTATTTCCAGTATCAATCCCCAGTTTACTCATTCTTGTACGCTTTGATGATAATATTTTTCACTTACTTTTATACTGCTATCGCTTTCAACCCAAAAGATGTTGCTGACAATATGAAAAAACAAGGTGGGTTTATTCCCGGCATCAGACCCGGCAAACAAACATCCGATTTTATTGATAATATTTTGACTAAGATTACTTTACCGGGATCAGTTTTCTTAGCCATTATAGCAATACTTCCTGCATTCGTTTCAGCCTGGGGAGTTTCGGGTCAGTTCGCACAATTCTTTGGCGGGACTAGTTTGTTGATTGTCGTTGGTGTTGCCCTTGATACACTGCAGCAAATAGAATCACATCTTTTAATGCGGCATTACGATGGTTTTATGAAATCTGGTAAGATCAGAGGAAGAAGATAATTTGACTTGTGATTTTAATAAAAACAAAAACAGAAATTGATCTGATAAGAGATAGCAGTAAAATAGTTGCCGAGACACTTCAACTTTTAAAAAGTAAAGTTAAGCCCGGAATATCAACATTAGAATTAGACCAGCTTGCTGAGGATTATATCAAATCCAATGATGCCGAACCGGCATTCAAAGGATATTCACAAGGTGGGGCGCCGGTATATCCTGCTACGATTTGTGCTTCGGTGGACGAAGAAGTTGTTCATGGAATACCCGGCTCAAGAGTTCTTAAAAATGGAGAAATAATTTCTTTAGATGTCGGTGTTATTAAAAACGGATACTATGGCGATGCAGCGTTAACTGTTGCAGTTGGTGAAATTTCTGATGAAAAAAAAAAATTAATGGATGTCACCGAAAAATCATTGTATATTGGAATTGAGCAGGCAAAAGCAGGTAATAGAGTTCATGACATTTCTAACGCAGTTCAGGAATATGTCGAAAGCTTCGGGTTTTCAGTTGTCCGCGATTTATGCGGTCATGGCGTTGGAAAGTACTTGCACGAACCGCCATCAGTTCCTAATTTTGGAAAAAGGAACACTGGCGCTAAATTGAAAAATGGTATGACCATTGCAATAGAACCGATGATAAATATTGGTGAATATAAAGTGCGAACTAAAAATGATGGTTGGACAATTGTTACTAATGATGGATTAGCTTCTGCTCATTTTGAACATACAATTGCAATTTTAGACAATAAACCTGAAATTCTTTCGGTTTGCTGATGGCGAAGCAAGGGCCAATAAAAATTGACGGCATTGTGACCGACACTTTACCCAACGCACAATTCAGAGTAAAGTTGGATAATGGTCATGAAATATTAGCTCATATATCAGGCAAGATGAGAATGCACTTTATAAAAATTTTAGTTGGAGATAAAGTTTCAATAGAACTATCTCCTTATGATCTGACAAAAGGAAGAATAACTTACAGATATAAATAGTTCGGAGAGATAATGAAAGTAAGAGCATCTGTTAAAAAGATTTGTGAAAATTGTAAAGTAATTAAACGCAAAGGCGTTGTTAAAGTTATTTGTAAAAACCCAAAACACAAACAACGTCAAGGTTAATAAATTAAAGGAGTAAATAATTGGCTCGTATAGCTGGCGTAGATTTACCTAAAAATAAAAAAACCCTTTTTGGGCTTCAATATATTTTCGGAATTGGACCATCAATTGCAGCATCTATTTTAGAAAAAGCAAAAGTGAATCCACAAAAAAAAGTAGCTGATCTTACTGATGAAGAAATTGCTGAAATAAGATCCGTAATTACAGCAGATTATAAAGTTGAAGGTGCATTAAGATCAGATGTTCAACAGAATATAAAACGATTGATGGATATAGGTTCATATCGCGGGTTGAGGCATAGAAAAGGTTTGCCGGCGCGTGGACAGCGAACTCGTACAAATTCCAGAACAAGAAAAGGCAAGAGAAAGACTGTTGCCGGCAAGAAAAAAGTAATCGCTAAGAAATAATAATTTCCAAATCGGAGGATTGATACTTGGCTAAAGCAGCAAAAAAAGTTAAAAAAAGAACACACGTAGATTCAAACGGTGTTGCTCATATCAAAGCAACGTTTAATAATGTTTTGGTTACACTAACTGATATTTACGGTAATACAATTTCGTGGTCATCTGCGGGAAAAAATGGATTTAAAGGTTCAAGGAAAAACACTCCTTATGCCGCTCAGGTTTCAGCCGAGGCAGCGGGTAAAGAGGCTTTTGATCTGGGACTAAGGAAAGTTGAAGTTTTCGTTAAAGGCCCGGGATCAGGCCGTGAGGCAGCAATACGAGCATTGAATACAGCCGGGCTTGAAATATCCTCTATCAAGGATGTCACTCCCATTCCTCACAATGGCTGTCGTCCACCAAAGAAAAGAAGAGTTTAATTAATAGAAAGATATTTAATGGCAAGATACACAGATTCAGTTTGCAAATTATGTCGTCGTGAAAGACAAAAACTTTTTCTAAAAGGACAAAAGTGTTTTACTGAAAAATGTCCAATTGAAGAAAAAAATTATGCACCTGGTCAGCATGGTTTATCACGAAGAGCAAAAGTTTCTGAATATGGAGTTCAACTTCGGGAAAAACAAAAGATTAAGAGATCTTATGGTATCCTCGAAACACAATTCAGAAATTATTTTGAAAAAGCTATTAAGCAAAAAGGCAGAACAGGCGAAAACCTTGTTAAACTTTTAGAACGTAGATTAGATAATGTCGTT
This sequence comes from Ignavibacteriaceae bacterium, assembly GCA_035328465.1. GTDB lineage: Bacteria > Bacteroidota > Ignavibacteria > Ignavibacteriales > Ignavibacteriaceae > JADJEI01. The sequence continues at coordinate 28,808 of DAOLIQ010000020.1, forward strand.
TATAGATTAGGACTTGCTTCTTCGCGTAAGCAGGCAAGACAAATTATTAGACACAGACATGTTGTAGTTAATGATGGACTTGTTGATATTCCGGCATACCTTTTAAACGCCGGCGATGTAGTAAAAATAAAAGATAAAAGCAAAAAACTTGATCTGATTCATAACTCAATTAAAAGAGTTAAAGAAGGCACCTATCCGTGGTTGTCGATAGATAAAGCAACTCTCTCTGGAGTTTTCATTCAAATTCCAGAAAGATCAGATGTTCCTTTGGAAGCAAATGAACAATTGGTAGTTGAGCTTTATTCTAAGTAAAAATTTTTTAGAATAATTAATTCCGAGGTTTAATAAATGAGTGGATCAAATTTAAAAATGCCCGAAGCAGTTGTTTTGGATGAGGCTAATTATACAAATACATTTGGCAGGTTTTCATTACAGCCTCTCGAGAGGGGCTATGGCGTTACTCTTGGCAACTCTCTTCGTAGAGTCTTGCTCTCTTCGCTACCTGGCGCAGCAATAACATCTGTAAAATTCAGTGGTATTCTGCACGAATTTAGCACTATTGAAGGGGTGGTGGAAGACGTGGCAGAATTAATCCTTAACTTTAAGCAAGTTAGGATGAAATTATTAAGCAAAAAGCCCAATCCAATTATAATATCTTTAAGTGGAGATTGTGAATTTACTGCAGCCGAAATTCAAAAAAATAGCAATGAAATTGAAATACTTAATCCCGATTTGCACATTGCTACATTAAATAAAAATGCAAAACTGGAAGTAGAAATCAGGGTAAACAGAGGTATTGGTTTTGTTACTTCAATAGAAAATGTAGCCCCAGATCAAACAATCGGTGTAATTCCTATTGACTCGATCTTTACTCCAATTAAAAATGTTAAATATGATATTGAAAACGTAAGAATTGGTGATAAAAATGATTATGAAAAACTTACATTAGAAATTCATACCGATGGCTCTATAACTCCTGACGACGCTTTAACTCAGGCGGCTAAAATTTTAAAAGAACATATTCAGTTATTTATTAATTTCGATATTGAGCAGGAAGAAGAGCAGACTGTAAGTCAGAAGGATAGTGAGAAAGAAAGACTTAGAAAAATATTAACTACCAGTGTTGATGATCTTGAACTGAGCGTTCGATCTCATAATTGTTTAAAAGCTGCAAATATTAGAACTATCGCTGACTTAGTGCGTAGAGATGAACAGGAAATGCTAAAATTCAGAAATTTCGGTCGAAAATCTTTGGCTGAACTAAATGAAATAGTTGAAAATCTTGGGCTTGAGTTTGGCATGGACGTAGAAAAATATATTAACGAAGAAGTTGAACCTAATTAATAATTCAGAAGGCAGATAATGAGACATAGAGTAAGAGGAAGAAAACTTAAAAGAACCGCAAGCCATAGAGATGCTTTGATGAGATCTCTTGCTACTTCTTTATTGAAACATAAACGAATAAAAACAACGGTTGCTAAGGCTAAAGAAACCAGAGGGTTCGTTGAAGCTCTCATAACGAAAGCTAAAAAGAATGATCTTGCTGCCAAAAAGCATATTATGCAGTTTATCAAAGATAAAGCAACAGTGAAAGAATTATTCTCCGAAATCATCACAAAGGTGGGGGATCGTCCGGGCGGATATACCAGAGTTGTAAAACTTGGTAATCGAATGGGTGATGCTGCTCAGATGGCAATTATAGAACTCGTTGATTATAACGATGTCGTTACTGCAAGGCAAGAAGAGCAGAAAGAGAAGCGGGAAGCCAAAGTAAAAACTAAAAAGGAAGCGAAAGAAAAAGAAGTTGAAGAAGCAAAAGTTCTTTCTGAATCTGCTGAAAAGTAAAACAAATTAGTAAATAATTTTATGGAAGAAGAGTAATCGGGTATTCGGTTACTCTTTTTTGTTATGTTCAAACAACAACAATTTATCTCATCTATTTATGATGTTTCAAAAATACCCAGCGAACCGCTTCCACATGTGATTCTTTGCGGAAGATCAAATGTCGGAAAGTCTTCCTTTATCAATTCGTTATTTAATCGTCGTGATCTGGCAAAAATTAGTTCATCGCCGGGTAAAACCAGATCAATTAATTTTTATAGGATTGATAATCTCTTTTTTATGGTTGACCTTCCGGGCTATGGTTATGCAAAGGTCAGTAAATCCGAGCGTGAAAAATGGGGCAAATTAGTCAGAGACTATATATTTCAGGTAAAGCAAATTATCTTTGCGTTTCATATTATAGATAGCAGGCACTCACCAACAGAACTTGACCTGCAGCTTTCGGAACTATTGGAATCGAAATCCATAAATAAAGTAGTTATACTTAGTAAGGCAGATAAATTAAAGCAGGCGGAACTCAGTCTATCTTTGAAAAGAATTTCCGAAATTTTTCCAGGCTTAGTCAGAAATCGAAATCTCTTTGTTTATTCTTCGGTTAAAAATACTGGTCGAAAAGAAGTGTTAAAGAAAATAACAGAAATATTTTCTTCCAGATAATTTTAGAAAAGCTATTGTTGATATTGTAATAGAGTAATTTTATATTGGTATTAATTTTTTTATCGGATTGTTTTAAAAGAAAAAAATGGATCTTCGTCAAAAGAAAAGAATATTAATTTTTCTTATTGTACTGCTGCTTGCTGCAGTAATTTTTATTGCACAGGATACGGTAATCAAAATCATCGCAATTATTTTACTGTTAATTTACGTTGCATTCATTATTTTTTTACGAGATTCGATTAAATTCGATACCAGTTTTATTTCATCATCAAAGGATGAACCTGAAATAGATGACTACACATCCGAGTCTTCAACAACTCATACAGATTTATCTGACTCATTCGAAATAATTTCACCAAATAAAAAAATTGAAATTATTACAGAACAAAATTTTACTCCCGAGTTTAGAGTACCGAAAACAATTTTAATACCCCCGGATCTGAAAGAAAAATTTGAAGAGATTGCAAATGAAGTCCTTCCACCAAATGTTGGACATAACGAACAATTTTCTTTCGTTCTTGAAAAATTGTTGAGCGTAATTAAGGAAGCATATTCCGCACATTCAGCAATATTTTTCTGGTATAATAAAAAGAACGAGAAATTAACTATCGAAAAATTTGTTTCTAATTCAAACGAAATTAATAAACGCAAATTTGATATCGAAGATGATATTTTAAGTAAAATAGTCAGTAGAGCCGAGCCAGAATTACTCAGCGATATAACCTCAGCAGCGGAATCAGATGTAATTCGTTATTACAATATTCCGCAAGCGATAAAGAGTTTTGTGGGAGTTCCTCTCTTTTATGATAAAAACCTTATTGCAGTAATAGCATTGGATTCTAAGGATGGGGATGCTTTTGGAATTGAAACGATTTACGCTTTAGGTCGATTTGTGAGAGTTATAACCATGATAATCGGATTGTATGATGAGAAGCATACGGAATCCATTTCCCAGCAAAGACTTGAGAGCTTAATCAGTATGATAGGACCCGATAATAAATTCAATGATATAAATGAAATTGTTCGAACTATTGAGTCCTCGCTTGATAAAATGCTTCCTTGGGATGCTTTCACCTTTGTGTATTTCCATCCGGTTGATAAGAAATTCAGAACTATTAGAGTAAACAACAAAACTACGCTGAAATACATCGGCGAAAATCTTGATATAGATTTAAATGGAACACTTGTGGGTAAGGCTATCGTCTCAGGTATTCCAGTTAAAATTGATGATACTTCGCTTGTTAGTTACCAACGCTATTCTAAAGTTGAAGATATTGCTTTTGACGGTTCATTCGCAGCTCTTCCTTTAATATACAATGACCAAAATTATGGTGTAATCTGTCTCGAAAATCTTAAAAAAAATTCGTACACAAATTCTGATATAAAATATTTAAGAGGAATATTTAATTTTATTTCCTACTACATTTATTCCCAGTCCACTCAATTAGTTTTGAAGAATCTTCTCTCTGTTGATATTGAAACAAGAGCTTTAAATTCAGAAGCATTTAAGAATAGGATTAATATTGATTTATTCAAAGCACAAAAGCTTAACATACCAAGCGCGCTAGCACTAATTAAATTAGATGATTTTCTCGAACAAGAGTCCTTATTTGAAGGTGATCCTCTTACTAAAGTAATCGCTTCTTTATCCGAATCCATTTCTGCCGAACTATCTCCCCTAAATTTATTTGGAAGATTAGAAGAAAAAGTTTTTGGGATTTATTTTTTTAATTCGAGTTCGAAAGAAGTCTTTCTGTGGGCGGAGAAATTCAGAGTTAAGTTTGCGCGGCATTCTATCGTCACTAGCGCTAAACAGTCCACCTATACAGTTTCGATAGGTGTTGCTTCTGCGAGAGATTTGGTAAATGCTGAAGAGATTATTGACAATGCTTCGCTTGCACTTCAAAAAGCAATTGAAAAGGGTGGCAATTCAGTTCGAAATATTAACTAGCAAAGATATTCTTGAACAATTTTTTTATTATAGTTTTAGATGGCGTTGGAATAGGTGCACTGCCCGATGCGCACTTGTACAATGACGAAGGTAGTGATACTTTAACTCATGTTGCTGAAGCTGCCGGCAATATCAAACTTTCCACTCTAACAAACCTTGGACTTGGAAATATCAAACTTATTCCAGGCATAAAGGCCACTAATGCTCCGGCTGCTTCTTTTGGGAAAATGCTCGAAGTTTCAAAAGGAAAAGATTCGACTACAGGTCATTGGGAATTAGCCGGGTTGAAAGTTGATTTGAATTTCTCATACTTTCCACACGGTTTTCCAGAATCTATGATGGAAGATTTTATAAATCAGACGGGGCTTCAAGGATATCTTGGGAATAAAGCCGCTTCAGGTACTGAAATTATTGATGAATTAGGTGCCGATCACATCAAAACAGGTTTCCCAATTATTTATACTTCAGCAGATTCAGTTTTTCAAATTGCCGCTCATGAAAAATATTTTGGTCTGGAAAATCTTTATCGTGTTTGTTCAATCACCAGAAATAAAGTCTTGAAAGATCCTGTCTGTATTGGAAGAGTAATCGCGAGACCATTTCTTGGTGAACCAGGGAATTTTAAGCGCACGACAAATAGAAAAGATTATTCCCTCAATCCACCAAACGATACAGTGTTAGACGTTTTAAGTTTTAACAATATCAAAACTCTTGCAATTGGAAAGATAAATGATTTATTTAATTACCGGGGCATTCTAATTCAAGAAAAAACAAAATCGAATGCAGACGGCTGTAACAAGTTACTGGAATATGCGTCTAAAGTATCAGATTCGTTCATCTTTGCTAATCTCGTTGATTTTGATGTTAATTTTGGACATCGAAATGACCCCGTCGGTTTTGCCAAAGCCTTGGAAGAATTTGATTTGTTTCTGGAAGAATTTATAAATGTGTTGGATGCCAATGACCGATTAATTATTACAGCTGATCATGGCAATGATCCTACAACCTCAAGTACCGACCATAGCCGGGAATATGTACCACTTTTATACTTTGGAAAAAATAAGAAGCCAAATAATTTAGGTGAACGAAAAACTTTTTCAGATGTTGGCAAAACCGCTGCTGATTTTTTCAATGTGCATAATCATTTGGAAGGTACTAGTTTTCTTGAAGAATAATTGTTAGTACAATTTCATGTTTCGAGGAGAAAATTTATTGTTTTTTGGAAGCAATTTTAAGCATAAGTCATTTTTTTGTAACTTTTATTACAAACGTTTTTAAGCTATATTTGCAAACTTTTTATTGGGGATTATTTCCCAGTTAATTATCTGATCTCTTTGTTCATTAATAATTTTAATTAATAATAGTGAGGAAAAATTAGTGAGAATCACTAAACAATATACTAACCGCGAGAGCCAATCTCTCGACAAATATTTGCAGGAAATCGGAAAAGTAAGTTTACTTACTCCGGATCAAGAAATTGATCTTGCAATCAGAATTAAAAAAGGCGAGCAGCAAGCCCTTGAAATATTGACCAAAGCCAACTTAAGATTCGTTGTGAGTGTTGCAAAACAATACCAGAATCAAGGCCTTTCTCTTGGTGATCTTATAAACGAAGGCAATCTTGGTTTAATCAAAGCTGCAAAACGATTCGATGAAACTAGAGGTTTCAAATTTATTTCTTATGCAGTGTGGTGGATAAGGCAGTCTATTCTCCAGGCATTGGCTGAACAATCAAGAATTGTAAGATTGCCGCTTAACCGCGTTGGAGCGCTTAATAAAATTGGAAAGGCTTACAGTAATCTCGAACAGGAATTTGAAAGAGAGCCAAGCGCAAATGAATTAGCAACTGAATTGGACATGGATGTTAGTGAAGTTGCCGATACTTTGAAAATTTCCGGGAAACATGTTTCTATGGATGCACCTTTCGCTCAAGGTGAAGACAATCGTTTGTTGGACGTTATCCAGAATGATCAGCAGCCAACTCCGGATCACGTGTTGATGACTGAATCTCTTAAAGCTGAAATCGAACGTGCGCTTTCTACTTTAACCGAAAGAGAAGCAGAAGTTATAAAACTTTATTTTGGATTGAATAAAGAACATTCACTTACTCTTGAAGAAATTGGTGAACGATTTAATTTAACCAGGGAAAGAGTTCGACAGATAAAAGAAAAAGCCATCAGAAGATTAAGACATGCTTCAAGAAGTAAAAATTTAAAAGCATATTTAGGTTAGAAATGTCTTTGCGTTTTTCAACAATTCTCTTTTTCACAGCCGGAATAATAACTTATTTCGGCTGTTCTGCTTCTTCTGGTTCGTTGAGATATAACTCCAGCTCAAATGAAACAGTCAACAATACTAACAACTTACGTTTCACCTCAAACGATTCTTTAATCCCGATTTCTGAAAACGATGTACTCACTACCACCCCGTTTGGTGAGCTACAAGATACTCTTCACTGGGACGATGAGGATGATGATATGCCTGATGATCAGGGGATTGATATTACTGAAGTAATAAAAAATCTTTCAACCCAGAACGTTAATTCAAATCCTGTCGAAAATCAAAACAACTTTAAAGAGCAAGTGCTGATGGAGATTATCAAATATCTCGATACGCCTTACAAATACGGAGGCAATTCGATTAATGGGATTGATTGCTCTGCATTTACAAAAACTATTTACAATAATGTTTTATCTATTGATTTATTACGTTCAGCACGCGATCAGTACACACAGGGAATTGAAATTAGTAATCGTGATGAACTGAGGTTCGGCGATCTCGTGTTTTTTGATACACGAAGACGAGTGAAACCCGGACACGTCGGTATTTACATTGGCGACAATTTATTTGCCCATTCAAGTTCTAAAAATGGTGTAATTGTTTCATCACTTGACCAAGATTATTATTCACGTAAATTTATGGGGGGGAGAAGAATAGAAAATCTAGATTAGAACTATCAGCCTTCCGGATTACCAATCAATAAATTTCCATTCAATTTTAAACATCCACATAACGCTACAATAAAAGAAACAGCTTTCTTATAGAACTAAAACATTAATGAATGAATCAAATATCATTAAAACAAATAACACAAATAGATAACAAAAATGTATTAATTTCTATAGACTCAACTGCAACCTGAAGTAGCTCCGCAATTCATACACTTGAGGCAAGTACCGTTCCTTACCATTGTCATTCCCTGACATTCAGTGCAAATATCACCGGTATAGCCTTTTTCTTTTGCTTCCCTTACTCTGGCAGAAAGTTTATTTTGAGTTGGTTCGGTGTTTCTTAAAAACGATTTACTCGAAGAGAGCGTGTAATTTAAGTTCTTGACTTTATCCTGATCAACTTCCACCAATCTTTCACTGACAATTTCTTCACTTACGAATTCCGGTTCAACGAATTTTTTAACTATGCCAGGTGAAACTTTTGAAGTAACTTCTTCAGGTGCTACATGTGATAAATCGTTTCTTCCTAAATATGTAACAGCAAGTTCTCTAAATATATAATCAATTACTGAAGTTGCCATTTTTATTTTGTCATTACCAGTTACTATTCCGCTTGGTTCAAATCTTGTAAATACAAAAGCATCCACAAATTCTTCAAGTGGAACTCCATGCTGCAAACCTAATGAAATTGAGATAGCAAAACAGTTTAATAAACTCCTGAATGCAGCTCCTTCCCGGTGCATATCAATAAATATCTCACCTATCTGACCGTTGTCATATTCACCCGTTCTGATATAAACAGATTGACCATTGATTTTCGCTTTTTGCGTATAGCCTGATCTTCTATCAGGAAGTCTTCTTCTTTTGGCAATGTAACGATGAATAATTTTTTCAGCCACTTTGATGATATCGTTGTTTTCTTTGTCATCAAGAAATGCTTCAACTTCTTCATCGCTTAATGTATTGAGCGGTTGAGAAAGTTTTGAGCCATCGCGGTAGAGAGCATTTGCTTTAACGCCGAGTTTCCATGAAAGCATATATGCTTCTTTAATATCTTCTACTGTTGCATTATTTGGAAGATTAATTGTTTTGGAGATTGCACCCGAAATGAAGGGCTGTGCCGCCGCCATCATTTTGATGTGAGCTTGAGCGCGAATAAACCTTGTCCCTTTTTTCCCACACTTGTTTGCACAATCGAAAACAGGATAGTGTTCATGTTTCAAAAATGGTGCGCCTTCGATAGTCATTGTTCCGCAAACGAAATCATTTGCAGATGAAATTTCTTGTTTTGAAAAACCTAATGAGGCTAAAAGATTAAACTCCATACTGTTTATTTGTTCTTTAGTAAAGTTTAATTTCTTCAAAAGAAATTCCTCACCAAGAGTATATTTATTAAAGGCAAATCCAAGCTCAAAAGCTGATGGTAGGGCTTTCTCAATTTTTGAAAGTGCATCTTCAGTAAATCCTTTTGCTTTTAAAGATTCATGATTGATATATGGGCAACCAACTAAAGTACTATGCCCGGTTGCATACTTCACAATCTCCGAAATTTGATCTTGATTATATCCAAGTCTTTCCAATGCGGGCGGTATGGATTGATTGATAACTTTAAAGTAACCACCCCCTGCAAGTTTTTTAAATTTGACCAGAGCGAAATCCGGTTCAACTCCGGTGGTGTCACAATCCATCACTAAACCAATGGTTCCGGTTGGGGCAATAACTGTTACCTGAGCATTTCTAAACCCATTTAAAGTGCCAAGATCCAACGCCCTGTCAGAATCTTCACGTGCAGCTTTTAATAAATCAGAAGGGCAAAATTTTGGATTTATTCCAACAGGATAAATGCTAAGGTCTTCATATTCCTCGTTAGGTACATTGTACGCAGCTCTTCGATGATTACGAATAACACGCAGCATTGAGTCACGATTTTTTTCAAATTTAGGAAATGTTCCCAGTTCCTTCGCCATCTCCGCCGAAGTAGCATAAGCTCTCATGTGCATAATAGCAGTCAGCGCTCCGCAAGTTGAGAAAGCTTCGTTACTATCGTAGGGGATTCCTTGAAGCATAAGCAGTGTTCCAAGATTTGCGTATCCTAATCCAAGAGTTCTAAAATCATAACTCAGTTGTGCGATTTCTTTACTCGGAAACTGAGCCATCAATACACTGATTTCAAGCACAATAGTCCAAAGTCTTGTAGCATGTCGATAGGCTTCGATATCAAACTTTTTGGTTTTCGTGTCATAAAATTTTGCAAGATTCAAAGAGGCTAAATTGCACGCGGTATCATCAAGAAACATATACTCACTGCAAGGATTAGAAGCCTTGATCTCACCATCTGCAGGACAGGTATGCCATTCATTAATAGTAGTGTGATATTGAATGCCGGGATCGGCACAAGACCATGCTGAAAATGCAATCTGATCCCAAAGATCTTTTGCCTTCAAAGTTTTACACGGAACGGGTTCGCGTTTTTCTTTTTTTGCTTTTCGCTTTTCAGTTCTCCAATAAAGATTCCAATCCCCATCACTAACTACTGCGCTCATGTATTCATTGGTAACTCTAATAGAGTTATTAGAGTTCTGTCCTGAAACAGTTGCATAAGAATCAGAATTCCAATCAGTATCGTAAATAGGAAATTCAATAGACTTGAATCCAAGCTTAGCAAGTTGAATTACTCTTTCAATATAATTATTTGGAATTTGAGCGCGTCGTGCTTCAGTCACTGCATGCATTAGTTTTTTATTTGCTGCCTTATTGAAGCGGTCATTTTCAGGATGTTCTTCGTAGCAGGCTTTCATTATGTTATTTAAATGAAGATTAGCGAGTCTGCTTCCGGAAACGAGTGCGGCAACCTTTTGTTCTTCAACAACTTTCCAATTTATATATTCTTCGATATCAGGATGGTCTAAATCCAACGTTACCATTTTAGCTGCGCGTCGTGTCGTTCCACCGGATTTAATTGCACCTGCAGATCTATCTCCAATTTTTAGAAAAGACATCAAGCCGGATGATTTTCCACCGCCGCTCAATGATTCATTTGATCCCCTTAATTCTGAAAAGTTTGAACCGGTGCCTGAACCGTATTTGAAAAGTCTTGCTTCTCTAACCCACAAATCCATTATTCCACCTTCATTCACCAGGTCATCTTTTACAGATTGTATAAAGCAGGCATGCGGCTGCGGGTGGGTGTAGGCATCTTCAGAAACTGTGAGCTTTCCTGTTTGAAAATCAACATAATAATGACCTTGCGATGGACCCGTAATACCGTATGCCCAGTTTATTCCAGTGTTAAACCATTGCGGGCTATTTGGTGCAGCCATTTGATTTGACAGCATAAAGACGTGCTCATCATAAAAAGCCTTTGCATCTTCTTCACTTTCGAAATAACCGCCTTTCCATCCCCAATATGTCCATGTTCCGGCTAAGCGATGAAAAACTTGTCTTGAATCATTCTCAGAACCGGTACGGTCTTTTTCAGGAAGCTGTTTTAATTTTTCTACATCTGCAGTTGAACTTTGCAACCACTCGGGAACACCTTGTTCTTTAACTTTTACTAAAAGGCGAGGCACTCCTGCTTTCCTAAAATATTTCTGGGCAATAATATCTGTTGCAACCTGCGACAATTGAACAGGTACTATTACATCCTCCATTCTAAAAACGATAGAACCATCTGGGTTCCTAATTTCGGAATTTCGTTTTTCAAATTGGACAGTTGAAAGCGGATCAACGCCTTTTGTGGTAAAAAATCTTTTTATCTGCATGCAAGTCTCCCTAAAAAATCCTATGCGTTTGAATATTGTTTGAATAAAAATTGGTTAATTGAATTGAACAGCGACACTGTATTTTTTTTTTGCATTTTAAACTGTTTGAAATCGTTTAAGAACTAAAAACTGAATTGAAGCTAATCAAAAAAAAAGTGAGATAAAAATTTTTTTTAAATATTTTTTTATCATTTCTTCATATCAAAA
>DAOLIQ010000021.1:0-39412 GCA_035328465.1 Ignavibacteriaceae bacterium
TTATTCCAAGTAATTTATTAAATAATTTAGATAATACTTGATATTATCTACCGGATTTTATAAATTGTGTGCACTAATACTAAACTAATGAGGATTTTTTATGCCCAAGCAGGACTATATACCAAAACTAAAACCCAAACTTTTCACGTGGGTTAAATCTTTTCTTGTAAATTTTCCTTCGCTTGCCCCAGGACTTGGAATTTCTGCCCCCTCCATTACCGATTTAACAAACCGTCTTAACGATTACCTGACTGCATACACAGAAATGATAAGTCTGCGGGCAGCATACCATGCCAAAGTAGCCGAAGTAAAATTGAAACGCAATCATGCAATCTCCGAAGTGGGTGGGGTAAGGTCAATAGTAAAAATTATGAAGGCAAGCCCCGCCTACTCCCTTGCAATCGGCGAAAGTCTATCAATCGAGCTTGATGCACCTGTGCCAGATATGAACAAATTGCAGCCGCACATAAAGAAAGTGGTTTATTCAAATAATGTAGTAAAATTATATTATAAGAAAGGGATCGCCACCGGAGTGCAGGCGTTTTGCCGGCGCGCTGATGAAAAAGATTTTACCTTTTTCGTCTTCGATACTGAAAGTCCGGTGATTGACACCCGCCCCAACCTTGTTGATAAGTATGAAAAGAGAGAGTATTATTTAATCTATGTAATTGGCGACAGTCCAGTTGGAATACAATCACCCACTGTGATGGTTACGGTTGAAAAGAGGGAATAGGGAAAAAACTTTTTCTCGGTCGGTGCTTATGGCTGAGCATAGTCGGATTGCTTCAAATTGTTCATTTTCGGCTTGTTTTAAAAACCTATAACAAAAAATACTTTAAAAACTATACCCTTTGTATATTGATTTTTAGCGATTTTAGTGATAGATTTTTATTAGAAAATTAACTCTTTGGAGAAATAAATGTCTCTTTACGATTCCGACTTCTCGGGTGAAGAAAACCTTGAATTTGAAAAAGCCAATATTCAAGAAGAAATTAAAAAATGCAAAAAATCAATTGACGATGGCAGGATTTACAACTCCCTCGAATATATCGAGGACGTTTTGCAGATGTGCATCGACGCTGATATGAATGAGGATGGGTTATACTTTTCTGAAAAGCTTATAGAAATTTTCCCTTATAACGCTGAGTATTGGGTCAAACATGGTATTTGCCTTAGCGGACTGCTTCGATTTGATGAAGCGATAAAATCATTTGAGAAATCCCTTTCACTAAATCCCGCCGATACCGAAGTACTTCTTGATAAAGCCTCTGCCGAGGAGAGCAATGAAATGTATGAGCAGGCTAAAGAATCACTGAAAAAAATTTTATCAATTGAGCCCGGTCACGACGAGGCATATTTCAATTTAGGATTGATCGCACAAAAGGAAAATAATTTTGAAGAAGCTGCCGGCTATTTTAAAAAAGCGATTGAGTTTGACGAGGATTATTCCGAAGCATGGTATGAGCTCGGTTTTTCCTACGAAAATCTTGACAAACTAACCGATGCACTCGAAGCGTATGAAAAATTTCTCGATCTCGAGCCTTATCATGCAAACGGCTGGTTCAACCGGGGGGTTGTACTTGTCAGATTGAATCAAACGGAACAGGCGATTAATAGTTACGATCTTGCATTAGCCTTAAAGGAAGATTTTGCAAGCGCTTGGTTTAACAAAGGAAATGCTCTTGCAGACCTTGGAAGGTATCAACCGGCGATTGAATGTTTCAAGAAATCTATCGAACTGGATAAGAACGATGAAGCATCATTTTATAATATCGGAAATATTTATGAGGAGATGGGTGATCTTCATAGCGCAATAAAATATTATACCGAAAGTGTGAAAATAAATGATCAGTACTATGAGGCTTTTATTGCGCGGGGTTACTGCCACGATGCAGCAGGAAAATTTCAACTGGCACTCAAAGATTTTAATAAAGCAATTTCGCTTTCGCAGGATAGGGCAGATGCCTGGTACGCGCGTGCTGATCTGGAATACTCGCTTGGTCAGCTTCAAAATTCGATACTTAGTTACAGAGAAGCATTGAAAATCGAAAAGGATAATTTTGAAGTTTGGTTCAACCTTGCGGAAACTCTTTTTGAACTTGGCGATTGGCTTGAAGCTTTAAATTCTTTTGATGAGTGTATTCGGATAAACCCTAAAGATGCTAATTCATATTATGGAAAGGCGAAAGCAAATTTTATTTTAAGCAGGCCGCAGGAAGCAGTTGAATGTTTGAAAACCGCCTTTACACTTGATCCTGAAATAAAACAAGAATTTGAAAAAGATTACCCCGAAATAAAATCATCAAGATTATTTAAAAAACTTCTGGGTGAAATATAATAGTTGAATATTCTGTACTGTGTCAAAAATATTTTTGTGTCATAAAATAAAATAGAGATGAAAGATTCATTTAAAACAAATACTAAACTTCTTGGTTTAATTGGTCACCCGATAAAACATACATTCTCCCCTTACCTGCACAATGTCGGAATCGAAATGACCGGTGTAAATTATGTTTATCTGCCATTCGATGTACTTCCGGCAAATTTAAAAAATGCTGTGAAAGGAATTTTGACACTTGGTATTGCAGGGGTAAGCGTAACCATCCCCCATAAAGAAACTGTAATCAGATATTTAAATGGATTATCTGAAGAAGCCTCTACAATCGGAGCGGTTAATACAGTTGTCAATGATCTTGGAAAGCTTAAGGGATTCAATACCGACGCAGAAGGAGTGTATGCAACATTACAGCCGTTCAAATCTCAAATAACAGGCGCAGAAGTTTCGGTGATTGGAGCAGGGGGTGCATCCCGATCTGTCATATACACTTTAATAAGGCACTTTCAGCCAAAAAAAATAAACCTCATCAACCGCACAGAGCAGCGTGCTGAGGTTGTGAAAGAACATTTTGCTGCGAAAATGAGGTATGATGCCTTTCAGGTGATTGAATTGTTTCCCCCCGACTTGGTAAATGTGTTTAGGAATTCCAGTCTGATTGTTAATGCAACCGCAATTGGAATGTTTCCGGATAACGATGATTCGATAACCACATTATCAAAATCATTTTCGAAAGATCAAATAGTTTTTGATTTAGTTTATAACCCCCCTAAAACTAAACTAATGCAAATTGCCGAGTCTGAAGGTGCGAAAACTGTGGACGGCTTAACGATGCTGATTCACCAGGCGATTAAATCTTTTGAGTTATGGACAGGCAAGACCCTTGAGTTTGAAAAACTTTACCGCGCATTAATTTCAGTTATAACTACATAATCCTAAGTTTACTATGCATTAGGCATTAATCTATCAGAATAGATTGCTTAAACTCAATAACCAATAAATAACTGCGCCACATACTGCAGCAGTAGGCAAAGTCATTACCCAGCTAAGTAAAATATTTTTTACGACTTTGTAATTTGAATTACCCGTTACAGTACCAATACCAAAAATTGATCCTACACTTACATGAGTTGTTGAAACAGGCAGACCATGATAACTTGCAGTAGTAACTAATAAAGCCGTAATTAGATTAGCAGTAAATCCCTGTCCGTGGTTCATAGAAGTAATTTTGAGACTCATCGTTTCACCGACTTTTTTAGAGTTCAACAATCCGCCAACCGCCATAAAGCCTGCAATAAAAAATAAGCCCAATCTTAAATCAAGTGCATTGATAACCAGTACTAATCCCAAAATTTTAGGTGAGTCATTTAATCCTCTGGCGAAACTAACAGCACCTGCACTTATATAGTGGAAAAAGTCTAATAGATTTTGAGCATTAAATCCAAATATTTTATTCTGATAAACTTCGACGCACTCTTGGTCGGGGGCAATAGTGAGAGATTGTACATTTGCTTTGTCTAATGTTAATGTCCCGTTAAAATTAATTTCAGAGATGGGTTTCATTTCGTTATTAATACATACACACATTTCTTTCTTAACGCCCAAAGCTATTCTTGATTTCCGAAAAACCCTGTACATAATAAGGCTAAGAATTGCAGCGATCAAAGGACTAACCACTAACGGTAACAAAAATGTATCGGCTAATTTTGCAAAGTTGAAGTTGCTTCCAATAGCAACAACTCCACAGCCTAATAAAGCCCCAACTATACCATGAGTTGTTGAGACAGGCATGCCAATTTTAGTTGCAATGAATACTGTGATTGCAGCACCTGCTGCAACTGAAATCGCGAAGATTGGAGATTGCACAAGCTCATCGGGAACTAATCCTTTACCAGAAAAATTTTTAATTAGAGTTTCAGCAAAAAATAATGCTGCTGCTGAACCAAGTAATGTTGTAATTGTTGCCCAATTAATAGCGCGTTTAAAATTTAGTGTTCTGCTGCCGAATAATGTAGCCACACCTTTAAAGTTATCATTAGCTCCATTGCTGTATGCAAGAAAGCAAACCGTTATAAATAATATTATTAAAATCATAATTGGATAAAATATACTTCAGTTTTAATTTAAAATGTAAACCAGAGGACATTCGCCTCAAAATATTTAATCTCGCAACCTATTTTAATATTAGATAAGCAACCACAAGCCAGGCAATCCCTTTTGCTAAAAAGAAAAAGAATCCTATCAGTCCTATTTTCTTTAAATGGTTTTTAAGCATCTGCTTGTTTCTTTGATAAGCTTTAAAATATTTCAGGTAAAATTGGTTTATGATTTTAAACAGAGTTTATACTAATCACTATAAAAAAGTTACCTCAATAAAATCATTTTTTTAGTTTCAATATAATTCCCAGAATGCAACTGATAGTAATACACTCCGCTTGAAAGATCTAATCTTTGGTCTGTGTTGAAATCTATTTCGTAAGTGCCAGCGGGTTTATATTCATTTACCAATGTTGCAACTTCATTTCCTAAAACATCAAAAACTTTCAAACTTACAACTGATCTATGACTTTCATCTTTTGAGGGAACAGTATATTTTATTTTTGTTGAAGGATTAAATGGATTTGGATAATTCTGTTCAAGTAAAAATTTATCAGGAGATTTAATTTCAACCTCAATCGAATTTGAATACTCAAAAGTTCCATCCAAATCAATTTGTTTTAATCTGTATTGATAAATACCTGCGGAAAGATTTTTATCTGCGGCAGAATAAGAATTTACTTCAGTGGTTGTTCCGTGACCATTTACGAATACAATCTTTTCCCAATCCTGATTAGCACTCACTTTTCTTTCAACATCAAAACCGGAATTATTTTTTTCTGAAGCTGTTGTCCAATGTAGATTCACATCGTTATCAGTAACTGCTGCAGTGAAAGAGGTTAACTCAACAGGTACAGTGGTAACAATGGCAACAGCAGTATTACTATAGTTTGAAACATAGCTGTCATTAAAAGCTGTTACCCTGTAAGTGTAAGTGTCAATAACGGGGACAATGTCTGAAAACGAAGTCTGATCAGTACCAACTGTTCCGACAACTTCGTAAATATTATTAGTGCCTTTTCTTTCAATTCTAAATCCGGTTTCCGATGATGAGTTATCAGACCAGTTCAGTTCAACAATTGAAGGATCAGTTGGATTAGCAATCAAGCCCGTTGGGGCTTCAATTCCGGGAATGAATTCATAAATTTTACCATTAGCGCCGCACACATAAAACTCGTAATTCATATCAACTCCAAAAGATAAAATATTTGAAGCTGCTGTGAGCAAAAAAATATTTGAGCTGTCAGCAGGATCTAACTGCCAGATTTTTTTTGAACAGTAATCGCCGTAAATATAATCGCCGGTCAATTCAGTTCTACGATTCCCGCGATAAATAAATCCGCCGGTGATTGAACAATTGCCACCAGTGTGCTCATATTCAAATATCGGAAATAGATAATCTGTTCCCGTACAGCCGTTAGTATTGTAGGGATGATTTCCTTCGTAGCATCTCCAGCCGTAGTTACCGCCATTTTCGATCACATCAATTTCTTCCCATTGATTCTGTCCAACATCACCGCACCAAAGTTCGCCTGTAACCGGGTCAAAACTGAACCGCCATGGATTGCGCATTCCATAAGAATATATTTCCTCGCTGTAACCTTGTGTATTATTATAAAAAGGATTCGTATCAGGAATTCCATAGTTTAGACCACCTTGCGGATTGTCAACATCAATACGTAAAATTTTTCCAAGCAGCACAGATAAATTTTGTCCGTTATTAAAAGGATCGCCGGCAGAACCGCCATCACCCATTCCAATGTATAAGTAGCCATCAGGACCGAAGGAAATTTGACCGCCATTGTGATTTGAAAACGGCTGATTAATCTCGAACAAAATTAACTCGCTGCTTTTAATCGCTGAATCAGGATTGGAAGCACTCACTTCATAACGAGCAATTACAGTTCGCAGTGGAGAGTCAGCAGTGTAATCGACATAAAAGTAACGGTTGTTTTCAAAATCGGGATGAAAAGCTAAACCGAGTAAACCCGTTTCCCCCCCGCTTGTTACCTTATCTGTGATATTTAAAAATGTTTTACTTAATGTCGTACTTCGGTTATTTTCGAAGACTTTAATAATGCCCCCCTGCTGAACGATAAATATTCTGTCAGTTCCATCGCCGGCATTATACAATCCAACTGGACTGGAGAAAGTTAAACTTGGAAATGCATCCTGAAGTTGAAATTGAGCGTTCAATTCAACAGACGTGCATGTTAATAGTGATGAAAAAAAAATCATCACAATTGCTGATGTTAGGCGGAGATTTTTCAAACTTTACCTCTTTTATTTTTTGGTGAAATTGTATTTCTTGTTTTAATATTAGGTTTTTTAACTTTTACAGGAAGTTCAATCAACTTTAAAAGCTCATCAACTTTAAATTGACTTTCAACTGATGCATCCAAAATTCTTTTCGTCCGCTTTATAATTTTTTGAATAGTTGAACTTTTTATTTTTATTGACAACTCCGGCTTTTTAGATATAACATCTTTTGGGGATTTGTTTTCTAGATTCTTCGCAGCCTTTTTTGATTTCAGTGTTTTTCTATCATTTAGAAAATGATTTTGGAAATAAAATAATTCCAACCAGATAATTAATTCCTCAAAACTTTCTTTATTAAAGTACTTAATACCCTCGTGAGAGTTTACTTTCAAAAATATTGAAGTTTCATTTTCAGTAAATAAATTTTTAATAGCATCAACTGGAAGAAAATCATCTGTCGTTTTATAAAATTGTTTTAGAATTTTTTCATTTGAAAGCATCTTAATAAGATAAATATTCTTGTAATTTTGGTTTTTGTCGAAGCCAATAATTTCAAATACTTCAAATAATAATTTCTCGATGAGAAGATCAGTAAAAGTATCGTTCACATTTTTTGAATCAGTGAACAAATTCTTAAAGACAAGTTGGATAAACAAAAGAAGATGGAATTCAGCATTATCTTTAATCATGAAAGGAAAAACATTTTCAATGTCGGCAGTCCATTTTTTGTTTTTGGGGTTCTTTTTTATTTCAAGAATACTTAAGATAAGTTTGGTTAGATTTGTTATATCTTGAAAAAAATCTGATTCGATAACTTTTGCATCCACCTTTTTATCAAGATTAATCATCTCTCTTAAAACAGACTGGAAAAACAATGACGTGGCAGATTTAAAAGATTCTTCATTTATATCAGAAAATAAATTGCTTGTAAACAATTTTACATTTGCTAAATCGAATAATTTTAAAAATGAAGAATGAAGCGGTAATAACTTTTGCTCTAACAACGCATGATCAATTGATTCAACACCCCTACCGTTAAGGAAATGACAAAGCGATTGAAATTCACCAGAAGCGTCAAAAATTTCGTGGAAATTTAAGCAGACTTTGTAATCATAAGCTCTGAGAGTGAATGTCAATCCATGCTCAAAGGATTCCTTGCCGGATATAAGGTACTGCAGTTTTGTTTTATGATCTGTATACACATAAAAATGCTGTACATCATTTTTAAATTGAAGCGCATCTGCAATATTTTGACTGAAGAAAAATTTTTCTTCGCTGTTGATTTTGCTCTTCATCCTTCCGCTCGAAAATTGGATATAACCAGTAGTTTCTTTGTAAGAATTATTAAAAATAATTAATGCTTTTTCATCTCTTGAACTATTAGTGTAAGCAAAAACATTTTCATCAACTATATTTTCAACAGTTACAAAATCATAAAGATCAAAATTTTCTACCTGACTAAATAAGCGGCGTTTTTTCATTAGAGGAAATATTTCTCTTTGATGACGGTTGACCAGGTTCTCGTCGACCATTTCATTATAATATGCGCGCTGGTATTCCATCCCATATTTTTCGGAGAAACCTTCTATTTGCCCATGACCAAACATTGGCAATCCCGGCAATGTTACGAGCAATGTAGCGACTCCAAAATATTTGTCGCCTTTGCCAAATTGATTGATTGCAGTTTCTTCATCAGGATTGCTCATAAAGTTCACGTATCTTTTCAGAATTTCAGGATTAAATTCCAATGTATTCTTAATTAGAAGTTTATATTTTTCATTTTCTTCCTTCATCATCATATGCATAAAAGCACTGTTATAAACGCGGTGCATTCCTAATGTTCGAACAAAATAACTTTCCATCAACCAGAATGCTTCAGCAAGTAAAAGTGTATTAGGCATTTCTTGATTAATTCTATCAACCACTTCGCGCCAAAACTCAACAGGGATTAAAGCATCGAACTGATCGCGGGTCATTGAATGATCAGCACGGGAGGGGATTGCTCCCCCGCTTCCCGGTTGAGGAAACCAAAGCCGCTGAAAATGTTTTTTAGCTAATGTCATCGCGGCATCAAATCGTATTATCGGAGTTTTCCTGGCAACATGCATTACCATCTGAATCAATGCTTCGCGAACTTCTGGAATTAGTAAATTTAATTGAGCAGTGTCGTTCCAAGGCATGTTTGTTCCGTCATTTCCATGATAAATATAACGTACGTCTCCGGTGTATTTGTCAATACGCTGAAAAACAACAGCTGCATCGGTTCTTGAAAAATATTTATCTTCAATTCTGATTTCTACTCGATCATCTTCAGAAAGGTTTGGTCCATAAAATGAATAACCGGGATAGGGGGGAGTTTTAGATTGAATAAAATAATCAGGTTTCTCAATCATCCATTTTGAATATATACCGGTATGATTTGGCACCATATCACTTGCAAGCCTGATCCTTCGATTCCAGCACCGGAATTTAAGATTTTCAAAGGCAGGTTCACCACCGAGAGCATCAGCAATAACATAATCATAAAGTGAGTAAGCCGAAGATTCTGCGTCAATATTGCCTGTAAGATGTTTTATCTTTTTAGATGCACTGCTTCTTTCCCAAATTCCAATCAACCAGACAGAAGTAAAATTCCATTTGGCAATAGTGTCAAGTTCCTCATCCGGAATTTGATCGAGACGTCTTATTTCACGCTGATATTTTTTTGAAAGCTGATCAAGCCATACATAGGCATTTTTTGCCAGCATAACTACTTCAGGCATCCAGTCAGTATCCTCGGTAAAAAGTTCTTTCTCTTCATAAAGAAATCTGTTTTCATCGTCAGTAAGTTTATTTCCGATTTGAATTTTTTTCTTTAAAGATTCAAAATACTTTTGATCAAAATCATAAACCGGAACAGGGGGAGTCGTTTTTTCGCCGCCGCCATGTTTTACAAATAATTTATAGTCTTCGTGGATTAAGTCTTTGCCGGTTAAAATTTTTAATTTGAAACTCTCAGGAATGTAAATTCCCCAGAAACTGTTAATGAAATTAAGCTGAGCTTCAATGTCATATGGATTTGCAACAATTGGTCTGCGAAGAAAAGAGAATAAACTGATCTTTTCTTTACCAACAGGTTTTTCTTCTTCAAAATGTTTTTCGACCAGTTCGAGTAATTCGGTATAACGAGTTTTCTCTTTAATTCTCCTGTCTGAATATAATTCTTCAAGCGGACGAGCGGCAGGATTGGTGTTTTCAATGTGAAGCAGTATAAGTTCTTCTAAAATTATTTCACGATTGCTCTTGCTGCCTGAAGATGAATTAAGAAACACTGCAGGGGGTAATTCAGATTTGTAAACCGAAATCGGAGGGAACTCTTCAACGAAGGAAAGTAGAACTTCATCAAGATTTTTTTCATCTAAACTTAATTTTATTTTTTCTAGTGTTCTTCCAAAGATGCCGGGATTTTCAACTTCTTCATATTGTCTGATGATTAGATGATAAATTTCGTGGATCAAACCGAGTGCGTTAATTTGTCCCGGTGTAATTTGTTCGCTATATCTTCCTTCATTTCTACGCACGGAATTAATCTTTTCGGAAACAATTCTTGCTTGAGCAAAATCTGCAATGATGAGATTGCCGATAGTTGAAAATAGAGAGTCTTCTATCTGATATTTCTTTCGACTTGAAATATTGATATGAAGATCGAATCGAATTGAAGTGGAAACAGATATTTTTTTACGAACACGGCTTTGCATCAGTATTCCTAAACACAATTATAAAGATGAAAAACAAGATTGATTTGTGTGTTAATATAACAAATCTTTTTTAGAATAGTAAAAACTCTGAAGCATTGAAGCGTTAAGGATGAAAGGCAATGCTAGAACCAACCCACGTTTTGTTTTTGTTAAAATCAACACCCATCATTTTCCCTTTGCTCATACGGATGAGGTTATTCACAAGAACCGGTTCTTTATCCCAGAGGAACATCATTCTAATTTCAACTTTCGAAGGTTCGTCAGGAGTTTCAATCAGCGGGGCGTAATCAATTTTTTGTTGGAGTATGTAATTGTTTTTTTCTTTAATTCCCTGCAGTTTTTCTTTTGTGGGCTCAACATCAACACCTAAACCAGCAAACGAAAACAAAGGTTTTAAAACATAATTATGCAGATCATCAGGAATACTTTGAAGATCGTTAAGATAGTAGCAATGCGGAACATATTTTCCTTTGAGTACAGGAAGAGAATGTTTACTTATTCTGAAAAACCAATTTGGATGCCCCACCCACTCAATTTCCATTTCATCTCTGAAATCAAAATTAAAATTTAGATTTTTACGTTCAAGTTCGTCAAAGATTACACGGTTATAAATTCTTTTGATTGGAATTTCTTTCCCATTGTCCTTATAGTAAAGTTTAGCTCCGTGTTTAATGACTTTTGTAAGACAAACGGTTTTAATTCCAGTTAGTCTTTCAGTTGCGGCAAAGTCGATTCTTGTTTTTTGTTCTTCGGGATGAATCTCCAAAAGAATAACATTTTCAGGATTTTCATTTCCGACTATGGTTTGCTTAAGTATTTCCTGATAGGAATTAAGATTGTGACCGGAAAAGTAACTTTGAAAATTTTCTGGTATCTCAAAATGTTTTCTGATTTTGTCATTAAAGAAAGCCTGATATCCATATAGGGAGGGGAATCCTTGAAGCTCTATCAATTGAGGAATGAAACCTCCAGTCTCATTCTTGCAAATTGCAAAATCAATTTGTAAAAATATCGGATGATCAGAGTCACCCGAAACTTTAAAATGGCTTGGAACTGCATTTAAAGAATTTGTCAAAAAGTGTTCAGACTTAATTTGAAGAATTAAATCATCACAAGCCGCTTCTAATTCTTTAGTAAGTTCTGAAGATAAAAATAGAGGAGTTTCAGAAACCCGAAAATCAGTTGGATACCTTAATGATGTATTCAAATCATTAAGAAAATTATTGTATGCAGTTTCTGTGAACTGACTATTAAATATTTTTCTTAGATCAGGTATCATTAGATAAAGACCATATTAAGTTCTTCAATAGCTATTCTCAAGAAAGTTGGAAGCACAGTTTTACGGGTTAGCTTCGTTGCTTTAGGATCTTCAAGAAGTCTTAACATTTCATCATACCTTCGTTCGCCGTACTTATCTGTAACCTGTTTTTTCCTTTCATCTTGTTTAAAATGAAAAAGCATGCTCTCAGTATCAGCTTCAGGATGAAATTGAGTGCCCATAATTTCATTTGATATTCTTACTGCCATCAAAGCCTGTTGATGCTCCTTTGCCTCTGAGATATCTTCAATTGCTAAAATATTTGATCCGAGTTCTTGAATAATTTTTTCATCCGGGTCGATTACGTGATACTGTCTGAAGTCGGCGGCAAAAAAAGGATCAGTAAGATTTTTTAGTACAGGGTCAATTTTTCCCGCATCGGTTCGGATAAATGGAAGTATCCCGAAGGATTTTTCATAACGTTCAGTAACGACTGCAAATTTAAAATACCTTGCCATCATCTGAAAAGAATGGCAAATGAAAAAAATATACTTTTTCCTGTCTGAATTATTTTGATTGAATGACCAAAGGTTGTCTAGCAATTTAAAATAATCTGAGTCCCACTTTTTCCCCTCTCCCTCGAATGGGCTTCCCGGACCTCCGGACGAAATATAAATATCAAAATCTTTTGATGGAATTTCATTTTTGTAACGAGTCTCAAAAACTTCGTACGTTATAGGAGTGTTATTAATAAGGCGGTTTTGTGCAGAGACAATTTCTTTTATACAGCGCATTCCTTCATTGCGCTCATTATTGTAAAGATCTATTATCGCTATGTTAATTTCTTTGCTGTTCATTTATTCCTTTTATTTTTTGTTGTCAGTTTCTTCCAAACCAACATGAGTTTCTTCAATTATATAGTCCACAACAGATTTCGTATCATAAGTTTGTTCCCAAACATCAAGCTGTCTATCAGCGCCTGTCCCGGTTTTAAGAATATTCATTACATAATTTATTTCTTCTCTCGAGCCAAGTTCATCCACTACGTCATCAACAAAAGCAAGTAGTTCTTCAACAAGAGCGCTGAAT
The DNA here is from genome assembly GCA_035328465.1 of Ignavibacteriaceae bacterium. Taxonomy (GTDB): domain Bacteria; phylum Bacteroidota; class Ignavibacteria; order Ignavibacteriales; family Ignavibacteriaceae; genus JADJEI01. The sequence goes on from DAOLIQ010000021.1 coordinate 12,776, forward strand.
GGAACTTCCTCTTTTTTTCCAAAGTCAATTAATTTACCATGAATACCATAACGCGCAGCGCGCCATTTATTTTCGGCAATGAGTGCTCGGCGGTAAAGTCTGAAACCAAGATTTTGTTTGATAAGTTTATAAAGTTTAACAACAACAGCCTGCATTAAAGCGGCGAGTGAAATTGTTTCATCTACCCGCATGGGAATATCACAAACTCTAAATTCTAATGTTTCAAAAACAGGGTGAACGCGAATATCCCACCAAATTTTTTTGCCGTTATCAATACAGTTTGTTTTGATGAGTAGCTTTACATAATTATCATATTCAGCAAGACTTCCGAAATAATCAGGAATTCCAGTTCGCGGGAATCTGTCAAATACTTTGCTTCGATAAGATTTGAATCCGGTATTTCTTCCGAGCCAAAAGGGGGAATTAGTAGAAAGAGCAAAAATGTGAGGTAAAAAATATCTTGCCGCATTCATTATGTGAATAGCGGTTTCTCTATCATCCAATCCTACGTGAACATGTAATCCAAAAATCAAATTTGCACGTGCAACTTGCTGCATATCTTCGATAATTTCTTTATACCTGGGATGAGCAGTAATTCTTTGATCTTTCCAGTGAGAAAAGGGGTGGGTTCCTGCGGCAGCAATTCTTAACCCTTTTGATTTTGCAAGTGCTGCAATCTTCTTCCGGAGATTTGTTACCTGTACACGAGCATCTTTTATATCTTTGCAAATATCTGTCCCCATTTCAACAACAGATTGATGCATTTCAGGTTTAACATTTTCAGCAAGTATTAATTTGCCGTCTTCCATAATTTGTTGAATGTGTGAACGAAGTTCTCTTGTTTCAGGATCAACTATCTGAAATTCTTCTTCTATTCCGAGTGTAAATAGATTGACCTTTGCCATTTATTTCTCTTTCAAATAATATTACGAATGATTAATAAAATATCATTTTAGCGGTTTATCATTTGCATAGTGCTTTATGAACTCACCCCAAGTTAAATTATTTTGATTTGGTTTGTGAGCTTTTGCCCTTCGAATTGCCATATTAGCAGCGGCTTCGACAATCCATTCAAAATTTTGCTGCCCGACTGAATTTATATCAGCATCCGGGGCGGGGTTGCAAAAGTCTATTGCAAACGGCACTCCGTCTCTGACAGCAAGCTCAACGGTATTAAAATCATATCCCAAATAATTATTTATCTTTAATACAATCTCCTTTAATTGATCCAGAAATTTTTTTTCGAAAGGTTTTGGATTTTGTACATATCTTAAATGATGAGGCTGTTTTGGATCATATTGCATTATGTGAACGTCACGGCGGTCAAGACAGTAACATCTAAAATATTCAGTGAAAATTATTTCTTCCTGAAGCATCATAACAAGCTGACCGGTTTCATTGTAAGCTTTAAAAAACTCTTCTTTGTTAGTAAGCTTATAAACATTTTTCCAGCCGCCTCCGGCAAATGGTTTGAAGTAGGCGGGAAATCCAACATAATTAAATATGGCTTCCCAATTCCACGGATAAGCAAGATTTCTAAATGAATTTGAATTAGTATCAGGTGGGTGTTGGTTAGAGGGAAGCAAAACTGTTTTCGGAACAGGGACGCCAATTTTAGTCGACAGTGCATTGTTGAAAAATTTTTCATCGGCGCTCCACCAAAATGGATTATTAATAACTGCAGTACCTGTTAATCCTGCATTTTTTAAGAAGCCTCGATAAAATGGAACATCCTGAGAAATTCTATCTATGATAACATCATATCCACAAGGCTCGCCCTGAACAACTTTATCAAGACTCACAAATTCTGCTGAAATACCTTCCTCCTTTTTAGCATTTACTCTTTCTACAAATGCCGGGGGAAAAGTATTTTCTTGTCCAAACAAAATCCCTATTTTTTTCATATCTAATTCCTCTTATTTACTTATTATTTAATTTTTTTTTGAAATCAAAATTGATTTAGTATTTCGAGCAATATCTATTTTTCGGAAGGTCAATTCTCTAATTCAAATATATGAAATAATATTTTGTTTTCAATAATCTAACCTTCAAAAGCGCTGATATTTCTATTGGTCAACTTCTAAATACTCGACGATTTCATTAAATACAAACTGATTATTTATTTATATTAGCATAAAAAAAATATGACACTAACTCAATTAGAATACGCGATAGCAGTTTTTAATTACAAAAGTTTTTCTAAAGCTGCTGAACATTGTTTTGTAACTCAGCCAACTTTGAGCATGCAAATTCAAAAACTTGAAGATATACTTGGTGCTCAAATATTTAATCGCACAAAAAATCCGATCGAACCAACTAAAATAGGTGTGAGAATAATTGAACAAGCAAGGATAATTATTCAACAGAAAGATGAACTGCAACGAATTTTAGCTGAAGAAAAGGGAGACTACAGCGGGCGAATAAAAATAGGTATTATCCCAACAATCGCTCCATATCTACTCCCCCTGTTTCTTAAGTCATTCATTACAAAATTTCCAAAGATTGAATTAATTATTGATGAACTCACTACGGGGGAAATCATTTCAGGACTTAATAAATCCGTTCTTGATTTAGGAATTCTTGCTCTGCCGATAAATGATTTTAACATTGTGGAGGAGAGCCTTTATCTTGAACCGTTTGTTGGTTTTATCCCTAAAGAGCATAAACTATTTTTTAAGAAATCATTACATCCAGAAGATATTTATTCAACCGATCTGCTGCTTCTAAAGGAGGGGCATTGCTTAAGAGATCAAATATTAAAAATATGCCGCAATTCAGAAAATGATTGGAATACGAACTCTAAAAAAATCTTATTTGAATTCGGAAATCTTGATACATTAATTTCTCTTGTTAAACAAAATTTTGGTATTACACTACTACCAAAATTGGCGCTTTCATATTTAAAAAGTGAAGATGATAAAATTCTTGTTCGTCCATTTGAAGACCCTGTTCCCGCACGCGAAGTAGGAATGGTTTATAGCAGAGGATTTATTAAACAGCATATTACCCATGCTATCAAAAATGAAATTTTATTGACTTTGCCTGATGATCTTAAAACAAAAACTAACTCTCATATTGTCTGATAAATATGTACACAACAAAAGCTAAAATTAATTTTTTTGATTGCGATCCTGCGGGAATCATGTTCTTCGGAAATGTTTATAAGTTATGTCATTCTGCTTATGAAGATTTTATTAATTCTTTATCACTTGATTTTGATTTTTGGCATGAAAATCATTTCGCAGTTCCAATATTGCATAGTGAAGCTGACTATCTTCAGCCATTGAAAACAGGCGATGAAATAACTATTGAGATGTCTGTTCTTTTATTGAAAAAATATATGTACGAACTTTATTTTGAAATTAAAAATAAAAATGGGGAATTATGCGACCGTGTTAAAACCACTCACATTTTTATTGACAGAGAAACAAAAAAAAAAATTGAAATGAATAATAAAATTTATAATGCACTTCAGGAACATTTAAAATAATTCACTCTTCTTTATTGGATTCAAACATTTTTATAACTTTTCCCCGTAATATTTTTCCAAGCGATGATTTCGGAAGTGACTCAATAATATAAAACTCTTTCGGAATTTTATAATCAGCTAAAAATTCTTTTAAATTTAACTTCAATTTTTCAATGTCTATTTTAGAATTTGGCTGAGGAACAATTGCTGCGATTGTTTTCTGCCCCCATTTTTTATCGCTGATTGGAACTACACAAACTTCTTTAACCCCTTGAAAATTTTTAATCACAAACTCAACTTCAATGGGATTTACATTTTCTCCGCCTGAAACTATTAAATCAGTTCTGCGAGCTTCAATAAATAAATATCCATCTTCATCGAGATAGCCGACATCCCCAGTATTATATACTCCATTCGATAATTTTTGAAAGGTTATTTCATCATCAGATAAATATCTACTGAATAAACTACTCCCTCTAACTGTGATTTCTCCCGATCTATTTGGAGGAAGATTGTTCCCGATCGAATTGCAAATTTTAATCACATTTGGCGGAATAGGTTTTCCAGCGGATTCCTTTTTTAATTTGAATTCAGAAGGTGAGAGTATAGAAATAAATGATGCCGTTTCTGTTGATCCATAAACTTTATAAATATTCCATCCAAGATTAATTGCCGATGAAATCAAATTTGTGTCAAGCCTACCCCCACCGAGCAAAACGATTCGCAATTCCGGATTTGGCGTAATATTTTTATCTACATATCCTTTTAGCTGAGGTGAAACAAGTGACAAAAGAGAAGGTTTTTCTTCTCGAATATCTTTTTCGATTGATTCCAAGGATAAATCCTTTGGGATTATTAGGGTGCATCCAGCAAACAAAGCACGGGTGATAATTGAAAATCCACCAATATGACAGAATGGTAAACTTGCCAGCCATTTATCATCTTCAGATTGGCGAAGAATTTGATCTCCGGATTGAAAACTTTGGTACAAACTATTGAATGATAACTCCACTGCTTTTGGTTTTGAAGTTGAACCAGAAGTAAAAATTATTACAGCAGGGTAGGATAAATTAAACTGTCCTAATTTATTTATGGAAGGTAATTCTGAACTTAAAATAATTTCTAAAGAAGGTTTGGAAAATTCAGAAAATAATTTTTTTTGCGAAGAAGAAATTAAAACGATTTTACAAAACGCAATTTGATTTTCAATTTCAGTTTTAGTTAATCTTGTGTTGATTAAAACGGGTATAGCTTCAATTTGCCATAAAGTTAAAATCGAAATAATAAATTCCAAATTGTTTTCCGATAGAACAGCAGCATAGTCTCCCTTACTTATTTTTCTTTCAAATAGAAATTTCTGAAATTGTTTTACCAGCGAATTGACAGCAGAAAAATTAAAATTATTTTCGCCGGATTTAATTCTGAATGAAGGATGAATTAGTTTTTTCTTAGCCGTGAGGTTACTTTCAATATCCATTAAACAATCAGTCCAATTGAGAACAAAAGCCCAAACAGCGCTGATTCTTTTGCCGTAAGTTCCAGAGCTTTGTTTAATTCATCAACGTTTTTTGAAGTTAACATTTTAATCAACTTGAAAATTATTGGCAAACTGATTAAAGGAAGAAGCACAAGAAAATGATAATCGAACAATGCGAAAAATATTAATGGTACCAGGAAAGCAAACAAACTTAGAACCAAGTATTGATAAAAAGAAAAAATTTCACCAAGTTTAACTGCGAGAGTGTATTTACCGGCTTCTTTATCTTCTTTAATGTCTCGGTAATTATTTACAACGAGAATATTAGTGATCAATGCTCCAACAGGAATCGAAGCAATTACAGATTCAACAGTAATACTCTGATGATGTAAAAAATAAGTACCGCAGGTTCCAACCAATCCAAAAAAAATAAAAACGAATACATCGCCAAGCCCATTATAAGCAAGCGGAAATGGTCCTGCTGTATATGCCAATCCAGCTAAGATCGAAACTATTCCCACAACTAATATCATCCAGCTTGTTGAGTAAACGAGAAATAAACCAAGCAGAAATGCCGTTGTGAAAACTAAAATTATTCCCAAAGTCATTTCTTTTTTTGAAATTAATCCGCTGACAAGCACGCGCAAAGGACCTTTTCTATTTTCATTATCTGCCCCCTTTAAATAATCATAAAGATCATTTGTGAAATTTGTTCCTACCTGAATTAGAACGGAACATAAAAGAGCTACGGAGGAGTAAATAAAATTAAATTTCCCATCATGTACTGCAAGTGCTGAGCCAACCATCACAGGAACAAGGGCAGCCGGGAGTGTGCGCGGTCTGCTTGCAAGAATCCAGCTTTGAAATTTTGAAATATTTAGCTGTTGGTTTATCATTGTCGATTTACGGTAGTTTCGGATATTTTTTAAAGTCAGGTTTTCTTTTTTCATTGTATGCTTTTTTACCTTCTTGAGCTTCCTCACTCATATAATAAAGGAGGGTAGCATTTCCGGCAAGTTCCTGAATCCCGGTCTGTCCATCAAGTTCTGCATTAAATGCTGATTTCAGAAGCCGGATAGACATTGGGCTATGCTGCAAAATTTCTTTTGCCCATTGAACACCCTCCTCTTCAAGTTTTTCGAGCGGGACAACTTTATTAATTAAACCCATTTGCAAAGCTTCCTCAGCATTGTATTGCCTGCACAAGTACCAGATTTCACGAGCTTTCTTTTGCCCAACTAATCTTGCAAGATAACTTGAACCAAATCCTCCGTCGAAGCTGCCAACTTTTGGACCGGTCTGACCAAAAATTGCATTATCAGCGGCAACTGTTAAATCACAAATAACGTGTAACACGTGTCCGCCGCCAATTGCGTAGCCAGCGACAAGAGCGATAACAACCTTTGGAATGCTTCTTATCAGTTTTTGAAGGTCGAGTACATTTAATCTTGGTACACCATCCTTACCGACATAACCTTTATCACCACGGATGCTTTGGTCGCCGCCGGAACAAAATGCATATTTACCATCTTTAGCAGGGCCATAGCCTGTAAGAAGAATCACTCCGATTGATTGATCTTCGCGTGCGTCAGAGAATGCCTCATACATTTGGAAAACAGTTTCAGGACGGAAAGCATTTCGTTTTTCAGGTCTGTTGATAGTAATCTTTGCGATGCCATCAAATTTTTCATAAATAATATCGGAGTAATCTTTTACTTTAGCCCATTGATATTTCATTTTTTCCTTTTTAAATATTTATTCAAAAATAAAGAAATGTTTTAAAACTATAACTTCAGTAGAAATGAATTTATTACTTCACTAAATTTATCGGGTTTTTCAAGATGTGTGTTGTGTCCAGAACCTTCAATGCTTATATGCTCTGAGCGAGGGAGTAATTCGGACATTAATTTATTTATTTGGGTAAATTTCATATCCAATGACCCCGTAATTAAAAGAGTTTTTCTATTCAAAATTTTTAGTTCATTAAATAGAACTGGCATTGAACCCGTACCAAAGCCAATCAAAGAGTTTGCAAGTCCCACCGGATTATTTTTTAGCCTGGCATTTCTAATTTCATCCAAGATAATTTTATCAAGCGTTTTCTGCGAATTAAATAAATCAAGATTCATCCAGTAATCAACGAATTCGGATATTGAATGATTTAAAATAAATTGAGCAAGTTCATTATCTTTTTGAACACGCATTCGTCGTTCATTTTCATTTAATATTCCGGCAGTGGAACTTTCGAGAATCAATGCTTCAATGAGATTCTTATTTTTAATAGCAAAATTTAGTGCGGCTCTACCCCCCATTGAATAACCGCATAAGATAACTTTATCTTTGCGAAGGTATTTAATAGCCGCTTCAATCAGTCCAGAAATAAAATCAACACCATAATAATATAAATCATCCGGACTGTCAGTTTCGCCATGCCCGATTAAATCAATAGCAGCGATATTGAAATTACTATCAATAGAATTAGCGATTCCCTTCCAATCATTTGAGTCTCCGCTAAAACCATGCAGGAATAGTATCAAATCATTTTCGGGGTGGTTAAAACGTAAGGGGTTTAAATTGATGAAGATATCTTTGTATGCGATTTTCATTTTTGATGAATTGCAAAATGCTTATCAACATTGACCCAGTATTTATTTCTAAGCTTAAGCGATAGTTTTGCATCTGTTTTTAACTCGAGCACAGTCAGCTGTCTTATTTTAAGGGCTTTTTTAATTTCAGCCTCGAGATGTTTCCAGCTTTTAATTGTTGTATGTCTGCATTGAAATGAACTTACTATTTTTCTAAAATTCAGATTATGCTTTGAGCGAAAATATTTTTCAAATACATTTCTATAATTAGCAATTGGAAGCACTTCAAAAATTCCCCCTCCTGAATTATTTACTAAAATCACAATTAGAGGTATTTTATTCTGTACAGATAGAAGTAATGAATTTAAATCGTAATAAAACGCAAGATCACCCGTGATAAGTATTACAGGGTTTTTATCTGCGGACGCAATTCCAAGCGCTGTTGATGTAATTCCGTCAATTCCACTTGCCCCCCGGTTAAAAAAAATGTTCAGATTGCTGCTTGATATTGAAGTGAAATAATCGAAATCTCGTATAGGCATGCTATTGGACAACATTATTGAAGAGTTGGATCCGATACAGTTTAGTACAACTTCAGAAACTTTACATTCATTTGGGAAATTTGAATTGCTGATGATTTTATTTTTTAATAGACCGGCAACCATGTCTGCATCTTGAATATTTTCAATCCAACATTTATCAATTCTGTTTAAACTATTTTTTCGAATTACTTTTAATAATTTACGGCAGAAGGTACCGGGGTTAACTGCAAATACGCTCTTTGTTTTTTTTGCAGGATCGAAACAGTCACCGAATTCATTTATTAAATATTTAACAGCATCCGTTTTTTCAAAAAAAATTTCCAATGCTTTTGATGTAACCGTTCTTCCAAAGTGAAGGATCAACTCGGGATTGAAATTAATTAAAAAATTTTCAGAACGAAGCAATGCATCATAATTAGTGATTAAATTTTTTGCATCAATATTTCCAAACCGCAACCCAGACAAAGCATCCGCAAAAATCGGGTAGCCGAGTGTAGTTGATAGTTTTATCAGAGTAAATTTATTCTGCTCGTTAAATGATTCCGGTCCGGCAATTAGAAGTCCTCTTGGTGCTTTAATAACTGACTTTAAAATTTCATTCCAGGAAACTGATTGATTAAATTTTTCGTTATGATTGATCGAATTTCGTTTTAACACAACTTCCTTCGACTGAAATTCAGGATAAAAATTATTATCAAAATTATCAGTAAAAGAATTTTTCTCAAATGGTTTTCTAAAAGGAAAATTTATGTGAACAGGGCCGCGATTGATGAATGCAGAAATTTTAAAAGCATTAATTGCGATATTTCTGATTGCAACAAGTTTTCCGGGAGATAACTGCGGTAAGCCCGGGTTGCAAAACCATCTAATGTGATTATGATATAAATCATTTTGATTTATCGCTTGATTTGCCCCCACGTTTTGTAATTCGGGGGGACGGTCAGCTGTACAAATTATTAGCGGCACTCGCTGTTGATAAGCCTCTACAATTGCCGGATGTAATTCAACGGCGGCAGTGCCTGAAGTACAGACTACGGCTACGGGGGTTTGTGTTCGCTTTGCTAAACCAAGCGCAAAGAAGGCAGAACTCCTTTCATCAATAATAAAATAATTTTTAATTTTTTTACTGGAGGAAAATGCCAGTATAAGTGGAGTATTTCGCGAGCCGGGTGATATGCAGGCATGTTTTACACCGAGAATTTCAAGCTGTTTGACAAATATTTCAGCCCAGAGAAAATTTCGGTTAACTTTTATTTTCATTATTGAAAAGGGAAACTATCGTATGTAATTTCAATTCAGTTTCTTTAAACTCATCTTCGGGTTCAGAATCCTGCACAATTCCGCTGCCTGCGTAAGCATAAATACTGTGATTAATTTGTAGTGCGGATCGAAGTGATATAACAAATTCAGCTTCACCTAAAAAATTAAACCAGCCAATAATTCCAGAATATAATCCACGCTTTTGTTCTTCAAGTTTTTTGATCAAATGGATTGCGTTTTCTTTTGGAACTCCGCATACGGCAGGGGTAGGAAATAATTCTTTCAATGTTGAAAACAAAGTTTCATCCTTTTTTAAAGTTGTCTGGAACGATGTGCTGATATGCTGTATGTTAGGTAATTTTTTCACTGTCAATGGGTTATCGATATTAATATTGACTGTAATAGGCGTTAAAATATTTTTAATGTATTCAACAACAAAATTATGTTCTCGAATATTTTTTTCAGACATTAAAACATTTTTTTCGATTGATAAGTCTTCTATTTCATCTTTACCGCGAGGTGCAGAACCAGCAAGAACTTCAATCATCATTCTGCCTGCTGAAAATAACGCAAGTCTTTCGGGGGAAGCACCAAAAAAATTTGACTTACCATGGTGGTAGCAGAAAATACTACAACGAGGATAATTCGTTCTGAGCGATTCTGCTAAACAATCTAAATTTGGTTCGTTATTTAATATAAGTTCAATTCGGCGCGATAAAACTACTTTGTCAATATTATTTTCCAAAATATTTTCGAGCGCTTGTGATACAAATCCTTTCCATTTCTTTTTTTCTTTTGGAGAGTTTCCGCTGATTGATTTTATTTTTGCTTGAACGACTTCCTTCTCAGTCTGGTCAAACAGGGATTCAAGCTTCTTTTTTATTCTTTCTTTTATTTTTTCAATATGAATGGTCGAACTATAATTTACGTTAAACACTAAAAAGTCTTTTCGATTGCTTCGGAAGAACATAACTTCAGGGATAAACCATGTGGAGTCGTCAAATTCATTCCAATGGTCCTCGGCGCGTTCAGGCAAAAATTTCATGGCTCCAACGAAAAGGGGGATGTTCAGTGGCTTCGAAGAATCCCAATTCGAAATTACATTCGACTTTAGCTCATTCATTTTTTTCTCGGTGGCAACGAATCTCGTTTCGCCATTTTCGGAAATTTTATAGGCCTCGTCCAATCCAATGACGAGGTAATCTTCAGAAGGCTTTTCAAAATAAAAAGATCTTTCAAAAGATTTTAGTGAAGTGTTAAGAATATATTTTCCAATTGATCCGGTAGCCAAAAAAATAAAATTTACTAATTCGCTTTGGCTGCCGTTGTTTTTGTCATTGATTTTTAAGTCAGTTAAAAATTTTTCGAAGGCGGAAATTGAATCAGAAATTAAATTGTTCATAATAAATTTGGTTTATTCCTTTAGTATTAAAACATTTTAAATTATTAGTCATCTGGAAAAATATATCAAAAAAAAATAGCATATAATTTTGTTAATAACTTTCAGAAAATAATATCATCCTCGATAGTTTCCAAAATTCTCAGATAACTATTGTATCTGATTTCAGAAATTTTCCCGGACTGAACTGCTTCGATAACCATACACCCGGGTTCGTGATTATGAGTGCAGGTGCTGAACTTGCACCCTGAAGTAAACTCACTAAACTCTTTAAAATAGTGACCCAAATCCCGCCTGTGTATTCCATAAGGGTCAATCTCTCTGATCCCCGGCGTATCTATAATATAAGTATCCTTCTCAACTTTAATTAGATAATTAGTAACTGTGGTGTGTTTACCTTTTTGATTAAAGGAGCTGATTAAACCAACTTTCAAATTTAAAGATGGGTAGAGGGAATTGAAGAGAGAAGATTTTCCAACTCCCGAGTGCCCCCAAAATAAGTTTATTTTGCCCTTCAATGATTGAGAGAGTGATTCGAAACCATGTCTGCTAAGGGTGGAAGTCAGGAAAACTTTATAGCCAATATCCTGATAGATTGCCTTCCATTTCAGTGAAGTTTTTGTATCATCAAGATCTATTTTATTTATAATAATATTACAAGTTATGGAGGAACTTTCCGAAGCAACAATAAATCTATCTACAACTTTATTATTGAATTCAGGGTGTTTAATGCTGGTTACAATGAATAGCTGATCAATGTTGGCAGCTATAATTTGTTCCAGTCGTTCACCTCTAAATGATGCCCCTTTAATCTTTGGAGCCTTACGGGACAGATAATTTTTTCTGGGAGAAATTTTAGTAATGACACCAGTTCCATCTTTATTCAGATCTATTTCAACCAGATCGCCGGCAACAGCAATATCCGTATGATATTGCTTATCTTTTTTTAAGTGAAAGTTATTTTTAATTTTACCTTTAAGACTGCATCTTATTAAATTACTTCCGTCTTCAGGAAGTAAATAATAATCTTTACTTTCAACTTTACAAATAATGCCTTGAATAATATCTCCATTAAAAATAAAAAAGCGTCACTAAAATAGGACGCTTTACAAATCTAATCAATCAAAAAAAACTAAAAACGATAAGTTGCGGTCATTACCAAGTTATCTAAAGAAATTTCCTGAAACGTTCGGGAAACATTGTCGCCGTAATTATCTCCAAAGTCAGTCCACCACCCGTGGGCATAACCAATATCAATTCCTAATGTTTCAGCAGCAAGAAATCCCAGACCTGCGGTAATATATTTTTTATTATAATCTGAGTTGTCATTTTTAAAAGCAGAAGACTGAATGAAATAACCAGCTCTTAATCTTAATCCAAAATTAGGGATGGTATACTCAATTCCCAGATTATAATTGATTACGGCTTCAAGTTTTTCTTTGATATTTTTGTTTTGTTCGGAAATATATTGTTCCGTAAGACCGTTTGGATTATCAAATTTCATTTGAGAGTAATCGATTAATGTTCCTTCGGCTGAAAATATAAATCCTGAATAAGCGGCAGAAAAGCCAGCGGCGAACTCAAAGGGAGTGATGATATCATACTCAACTTGATCACTGTATTTGGCGGGATCTAGCTCTATAATCTGTCCTGTACCAAATTCACTGCTTCCATTTACGGTAAAATCTTCTTTGATCGAAAATGTTTTGGGAAACTGAATTGTGGTTCCAAAACGAACAAAATTATTCAACTGATAAATTAAACCGAGTTTTGCATTCCATCCTGATAGATCCCAGTTAAGTAATCTATTCAAATAAAAAGTTTTGAAATCAACCGTCTGAGGTTCACCGGCTGCAGTTGTATCCTGGTAAATATTTTTGGTATCATCTTCATAGTAATCATTGTTTTGCTCGAAAGTACCGGAAACAATATTCAGATTCAAACCCAAATAAAGATTTTGGACGAGTTCGACGGCACCGGATAAAGTCCAGTAATCAACACTTCCAGAAGAAATAACAGTTCCACTTTGATTTAGATTACCGTTAATAGGCGAAACATTATTTTCGTCAGTAAGATAAAGATCAAAAGGAACATCGGTATCCAACAAGTTTTTAATCATAGAATTATCTGAGTTGTTGAAACCATCAAATTGTACTGCCCCCACCAAATTGGAAGTGGTATGATATGATAATCCAAAAACTAAACTACCGCGCAATGTCGGGAAAGGAAAAACAAAACTGAGTCTGTTTAGATTTGTTGAACTGTTGGAATATTCAGAATTGTTTCCGAAAAATGTAGTAGTATTATTAAAGTTTGAGTAATCTAATCCACCTGAAAATTCAAGTCTTTTTAGCAGCCCAAACCCAGCTGGATTGAAAAATGAAGCCGAGCCATCATCACTTAGTCCAATATAACTGTTGCCCATTCCTAAGGCTCGTGCATTAGCACCAAGTCCGGAGTAACCCAATCTTAGTGCATCATTAATATTTTGAGTAAATGATTGAACAGAAGTTAAAAAAATAATAATAAGAGTTAAGCTAAATAGATTGACAAATAATTTTTTCATCACTTTCGTTTTCCTTCAGAATTTCTACTGCCATTGTCATTTCGTATGCTGTTATCATTTCCGGAGTTTTGGGATCTGCTGCTGGAATTTTCAGTTTGTGTAGTTGTTCCAGAATTTGTATTAGTATTACTCCCCGAATTTGAATTCGATGGTTTAGAGGGTGGAGGTGTGTCAACAATTAAAGTTCTCCCGGTTTCAGTGTTTCTGCCGTTCCCTGAATTTCTTAATGATTCGATATCTTCTGAGTTATTTTCTATTTGTGTTGAGTTATTCGGTGAGTAATGAAGATCATACCACCAGGGGTAAGAATAGTAATAACCATAACCAAAAAGAAGTGGGTCACCGTACCCAAATGAATTATTAAATTCTGTTACACTTTCATAATCCGAGTCAGAAGGCATTCTATCTTCAGGTGTCCAGAGCACTGTGTAGCAGCCTGAAATAGATACAGCGACAATTAAAATTGTTATTCTGCTAATAAAATGACGCGCATTCATTCAATTTACCTTGTATTCTTTCTTGTATTATTGCCGCTGTTATTTCCCGATGTACGTGGAGGCGGTGAATACGTTTTCGTCGGTGGAGAATAGGTTTTTGTTGGTGGCGAATAATTTCTCGTTGGTGGATTATATGATTTAGTAGGTGGAGTGTTGTGTTTCGTTGGCGGGTTATAATTTTTAGGAGATTGATAAGTCTTTTTTTCTGTGCTGTTTACTTTTGGCGGAATATTTCTGACATCATTTTTAATTTTAGGTGTCTGATTGCCCTTACTTCTATTAATCTCCTTTGTATCGGTATTGCCCTTTTTAATTAGCGGATCTCTACTGGTAGTATTTGGATTTTTTGAAATGGTTTTAGGATCATCAGTTTTTACTTCATTAAAATTCTTTTTAATAGATGTTTTAGTATCCGATTGATTTCTAACAATTTTTTTAGTCTCATCAACACGTGCTGATTTTTTATTTGGAATAATATTACTTGTCCCTCTGCTATTATTCTTTGAAGTGACGGTTAACAAATCCCGATCTTTGTTATTATTCATCATCGATAACTCACCATCTCTTGAGAGTGTATTTCGTGTGAGAGGGTCGCGAGAGGTGTACGAATTACGAAGTCCGCTGGAATTTCTAAGCGAATACCTGCTATTATCCCTGTATTTATAATTGGAAGAGTAATTACCGTAATAGTGAGAATAGTAGTTCCCATAAGAATAATATGGATAACCATACCAGTAATCATAATAATAATATGAATAAGGATAATAAATATAAGGTGAGTAGCAATATGGATAAAAGAACGGATCCCAACAGAATTGATTGTAATAAGGGTACCCGTAAGAAAATCCAATCGAAATTGATGGATAATAATAACCTAAGTATCGGTGATAGGATGGATAATTTAAGTAGTACTCATCATCAAGATATGATTCATCCTCGCCGGTATAATCACTAATTGTATCTTCATAGGTGTAAGAATCTTCAGAATAATTTGTGTCAGATTCTTCGGTATAATAAATGTCTTCATCAGTTGGCGGGCGATGCTGCTTTCGTGTGCCATCATACATTGCAAATTGAGTATAGCACCCGCTAAAAATTGACCCGGCTGCTAGAAGGATCACTATCTTATAAATATTTAACTTAAACATTTCAAATCTCCTTTTAAATTCACCGTAACTTCATCAAAATCCGAGCCTTATAAAAGTGAAAAATTTATTCCAATTATTTCTTAAATGATCAAATGTTCTCAGGCTCTGTATATTTTTCTAAACCGATGCGTACACTATTTAATACAAGGATTAAAATATGCTTTTTATGTATTCAATTCTAAGAGAACGATCGGCTGTGCTTGGACTCCATTTCTTATTATTCAAAAGATCACGCAAATCCAGGCCTAAGGTAAAACCTTCCCCAACTGATAATCGAAATCCAACATTCAAATAACCGCTTCCTTTGCCGTAAATTTCGGTTGTGTTGTCATTAAAAGTAAAATCGTATTCACCAATCACAGAAAACATTGAGCCGATTGTTTTTTCAAATCCAACTTGAAGATTTGCGAAATTGTCTCCATCTTTTGTTTCAAGCGAATAGTTAACCGTACCATGCAAACTTAAGTACCCGAGGAATTCAAAATTTTTACTTGCGGCACCAAAAAATCCGGGGGACTTAATTGCGTATCGCTTGTCTTCATCAAAATAAATGCCCTTACCCTGCGAGTCGAAACCCAAAGTTATGGCTGGTAACGCCACAGATTCATCTATCAATCGCACTCTTAAATTTACTGATGGAATTTTGTACCAATCTGGAGAGCCTGCACCAATAATATTAGCCCCTCCATAGGAAATGCCAAAACTAACATTATCAAAAACTCCGACTTCAAGTATTCCGATAACAACTCCAGCAGGAAGAATATTTGTTGTGACTCCAACGAATCCTTTTTCCAGAATTCCTGCAGTTGGCATGTCAATCAGGTTTCTGTATTCGTATTTGGCTGTTTCGCCTGAAGTGCCTTGTGCAAATAAACTGCCGCAAGCCACGCTTAGCAGTATCAAAGCAGTAATAATATTTTTCATAGTTCCTCGATGAAATCTTTTAATTTTTTCTGATTTAAAATAGTAATAAATATTTACTTTGTTCATTACTTAATTATTACGCCGATGGAACTTGAACTGGGATTTCAATGACTGCAGGTAATAATGAATACTGACTTGTTGCGCGAATTATTACAATACCTGATTTACTTAACGCTTTGATTTTGAGTTCCCCCTTTGAAAAATCGTTATTAAGAATTTCTACTAAGTCCTGTCCTTCTATTATTTCATAATGAGCGCTAATGGTTCTAAAGGCGATTTCGTATCCCAGCGCATTTAACCCAAAGGCTCTTATTTCGGCAGTCGAATTTGAATTGCAAAATATTATCTGATTTGAAATTTCATATTTGATTTCATAAATAGAATAAACATAGTAGTAAAAGAACAAAGCAACTAAGATGATAAATAATAAAATCAAATAAATGATGCTGCTCTTTTTCATTTTAGTTTTAAGGAATATAGAATAGTGTCTCTTAAACTTTCAATAATTGCAGTAACTATTTCATCAGGTACACCATCGAAATGCTTTGATTTAAAGCGCATGTCACATTGGTCATTAACATAATCGATCACTACGTATTTGTCATTTTGCGTAAGAACAATTTCTGTAGAAAAGAAATCCAAACCCGTTAATACAGCTATTTTCTTCGTTATTTGTAAAAGTTTTTTATAAAGCTTAGTGTCAAAATATTCGAATGGCTTATAGATGTGTGTTAAATCATCCCACCAGACAGGAATCGGTTTTCCAAAAGCATAAAAGCATCGAAACCATGCTCTTTGCTTGTCAATAAATAAGGGATAAATTTTTTCTTGTAATAAATATTTATCATTAGAATAAACTACACGCTCTTGAAGGACTTCTTTTAAAGATTCAGCTCCGGTAACAACTCCAATACCGCCCCCAGTGTTGTTGCAAGGTTTTATTATAAATGGTCTTCCTAAAATTTTTAGATCATCGACTGATAAATAAATATCTTCAATCTGGCTGTGGGGAGGAATTATTATTGAATGCGGTACATGCAGCCCGGCTGTAATAAATTCAAGATGCATACTTGCCTTATCAATTGCATGCTGAACTTTTTTGTATGGGTTGAATATCCTAATTTTTCTTCGTGTAAGGATTTTCGCAAGCTCCGAAAATCTTTCATCAACATCTGATGCACGATCGAGATAAAAATCAAAATTTATTTTTTTAGCTTTTACATCAGCAGTTACTTCTTTCACATTGTAATCTGCCACTCTGTACGTTGTAATATTTGAACCTTGCAAAATTTCTTCAATAAGATTAATAAAATCTTCGTCATATTCCCAAACGTATGCTATTCCAAGTATATAATTAGACATTTCTTATTAAACTTTTTACAAAGATATTGTTTGCTATATTTGCAAACAAGGATTATAAAATCTGAACTAAAAATAATTTCTAATAAAATTCTTAATTGTAATATTGAACTGTATTCTATTATCACAAAAAAATGTTTTAGCTGCTTTGGTTTTCATTTTAGCTTTGGTATTTGCTAATTGTTCAACCTTACAAAAGTCAATTACAGAAAGTCAAAGCACTGAAGCTAATTCGAATTATCTGGCAGATGAAAAGTTAATTTATCCCGATAAAAAACTTGCGTTAAGTTTATTTATTACCGGTTCAGCCGCTGAAGTGAAGGGGGATTATCAAACTGCAATTATAAATTATCAGCAAGCATTAAGGCATGATTCATCTGCTGGAATATTTTATGCACTTGGCAAAGCATACTATGTTACTCGAAAACTGGATCTTGCATTAATGAATTTATTAAACGCAATCAAAATAGACCCGGAACAAAAGGATTTTAAAAATCTTTTGGTTGATGTTTATATCTCTGCAAACCAAAATGATTCTGCTGCAGGAATTTTAAATGAGATGATATCGAATGATTCTACAGACCCCGCCCCCTATTTCAGGCTTGCTGTACTTTACGAGGATTCGAAACCACTTTCAGCAATTGAAATTTATAACAAGCTTACTGATTTGATAGGACCGCAATGGAATGTCTTACTTCGGGTTTCAGAATTATATGCAAGACTTGAAAAATATGATCTGGCTGCTAAATCAATCGAAGAACTGCTCACGATTGATCCCTCAAATGTTTCCATTCAAAAAATCCTTGCTGATTATTATCAACGCGATAAAAATTATCAGGCAGCAGAAAATATACTTAATGATATTCTTGAATCAACTCCCGACGATCTTGAAGCAAGAGAGAAAAAAGCAATTTTATTAATTGAACAAAACAAATGGATCGAAGCAGGGGAGCAATATCAATATATTGCAAACCAGCCTGATATTCCGCTTGATGCAAAGCTAAACATCGGAGGTAATTTTTTTGCTCAATCTCTCAAAGACACTTCATTACATTCTTTTACCAAAATATTTTTTGAATCTATTGATAAAGACACAACCGACTGGCAGATAAAAATGTACCTCGGTGCAATCGCACTAAATGAAAAAAATGATTCTTCTGCAATAAAATATTTCAAACAGACAACAGAATTAGCAAGCTGGAATTCACAAGCTTGGGTGCGGCTTGGCGGATTGTATTACGATAATGCCAAATATTCCGAAGCCGAAAAAGTAATGAGTGAAGCTATCGAAAATTTTCCGCAGGATTACGCTGTGAATTTCATACTCGGACTTTCACTCGCGCAAAACAATAAACAGAAGGAAGCAAAAGTTTATCTCGAAAAATCAGTTGAACTTAATCCTTATGATGTAAACACACTTTCTGCTTATGCTTACACTTTAAGTCAGATAAAGGAAAATGAAAGTGCGGTTGAATATCTCAATCGTGCAATTATTCTTGCCCCCAACGATGTTAACCTACTTGGTACGCTTGGATTAATTTACAATTCGATGGGAAAATTAGCGGAGTCTGACAGCGTTTACGAGCGTGCTTTACAAATTGATTCCACTAATGCTTTAGTCAATAATAATTATGCCTACTCGCTTTCAGAGCGTGATCTTCAGCTCGGGCGGGCTTTAATGATGGTGAAAATAGCAGTCGAAAAAGAACCCGAAAATTCATCGTATCTTGATACAATCGGGTGGGTGTATTTCAAACTTGGAAATTATGAAGAGGCAAAAAAATATCTCGAAAAAGGATTGACTGTCAGCGGAGACCGGGCAGTAATTCTTGATCATCTTGGCGATGTATTATTTAAATTAGGACTGAAAGAAGAAGCGATAAATAATTGGAAGAAGGCTCAGTCTATAGATCCAAATAATGAAAATCTGAAAAAGAAAATTGAGAAAGGTGAACTTTGAGGTTAAGATTATTTTTGTTTGCAATATTGTTTTTACTTCCTTTGATAATTGATGGATGTGTCCCTTCTAAACCTACCGAACAATTGGAAATCCTTCCTTCTGAAAGGCTGGTAAACAAACTTGAAGTAAACAGAAGAAGGATTAAAAATTTTGAAGGGTATGGCACACTCTCAGTGAAGACTCCTCAATTTAATAACAGCGCTAATTTCAGAATTGTGATTGTTAAACCAGATACCATTTATCTTACTATTTATGGGCCATTTGGTTTAGAACTTGCTCAATCTGTTGTTACTGGTGAGAATTTTATTTTTTATGATCAGTTAAGTAATTCGGCCTATAAAGGCAAGGTGGGTGATGATATTCTAAAAGAGATTTTTAAAATCAATTTATCGTTCAGGCAGCTTCTTGATGCTTTTGTCGGGTCGGTTGATCTTACGCCAAAACTTTACCGCAGCCCGGATAAATTTGAAGTAATATATGACGAATACATGCTCACTTATATTGATTCACTGACAAATTACAAAGACAAATACACGATTGATGTTCGGGAATTGGGTATCAAAAACTTTACGATCACGAATGAAGTTGACGAAATATTATTAGATAGTAAGTATTCGAAATTCCAAATTGTTGAATCAGTAGCCGTTCCAAACAGGATTGAAATGATTAATTTTAAAGATGATCAGTCAGTAACCATCGAATACAAAACAATATCAGTTAATAAGAAAAATTTATTTGTCGATTTCGTCCTGCCTTCAGATGCAAACATAATCGAATGGTAAAATCTTTTTGTAAAATATTATTATTACTTCTAATTATTCCCTTCACCGAAATTCACCTTCAGGAAGAACCTGAATTAAATATTAATCAAGCTAAATTAACAGAACTGCGTTCACAGATTGAATTTCTGCAGAAAGAACTTGAGTTAAAATCTGCCAGTGAAAAGGAATCATATTCTTCAATAGAAAATCTCAACAACCAAAATTTAATCTTGAATAAACTTATCGGGGAATTACGATCAGAAGAAAAAAATAAGCAGAGGCAAATAGAATTAAGTCTTTCAAATATTGCTACTGTTGAAAATGAAATAAAAAAAATTAAAGAAAATTATGCCGCTTACATCGTTGCAATTTATAAACGCGGCAGTGTATCTGAATTAGAAAGTATTGTTGATGCATCATCTTTGCAGCAATCGCTGCGTCGTTACGTGTATCTTCAGAGATTTTCTGACAGCCGAAAAAATGATTTGCAAAAACTTAATGAGCATAAAACTGAATTAGTAAAATTGAAATCCAAACTTGAAAATGAACGGCAAGAAAAAAGTTTGTTGGCTCAGCAGAAAGCTGAAGAAGAAAACAGTCTTCTATCAAAAATTGGTTCTCAAAAAAAAATTTTATCGAAAATAAAAAACAATAAAGTTTCAATACAGAAGGAAATTGAAGCAAAAAAACAGGCTGAAATTCAAATTAAAAATATGATCGTGAAATTAATTGAAGAAAGTCAGCGAAGAAAAAAGGAAGAGGAAGAACGATTAGCCCGGTTAAAACTTGAAAAAGAAAAATCACTCGTCATTGAGAAAACAAATGAAACTGTAGTAGCCGATATTAAAAAAGAGAAAGGAAGCACAACAAAAACAATCCCCGAATTAGATATTGATTTAAACACTGAAAAATTTTCTTCATTCGCTGCGATGAAAGGGAAACTAAACTGGCCAATTACGAACGGGAAAATTTTCCGTAAGTTTGGTGAGAATAAAAATTCAAAGTTGAATACAGTTACTCTCAATTACGGAATCGATATCAAAGCATCGAAAGATTTAAATGTGAAAGCAGTAAGTGATGGAGTTGTTTCAATCATTGATTATATCCCCGGTTTTGGCAGTGTGTTAATCATTTCCCACAAAGATGAATATAGAACCGTTTACAGTCATCTTTCTCAAATTTTTGTGAAGGAGGGTGATAAAATAAAAAACGGACAATTGATTGCCACAGTCGGCGAAAGTCTTGATGGGACAATTCTCCATTTTGAAATCTGGAATGGAAGACAAAATATTAATCCTGAAATTTGGCTGCGAAAATAATTTGCCGATAAAATTTGAAAAACATTTCTCAAATAATAAAAACCAATAAAAATCTATTTAAGAATTTCACGTCACTATCCCTTCTTCAAATCTCTAATTATATATTCCCAGTAATCACACTTCCTTATTTAGTGCGCATTCTTGGTCCTGAAAAATATGGACTAGTGAATTTTGCAGCAGCATTCACGGGCTATTTTACAATCCTAACGGATTACGGATTTAATCTTTCTGCTACACAGGAGATTTCAGTTAACCGAGACGATAAGCAAAAAGTATCTGAAATATTTTCGAGTGTGATAACTCTTAAAATATTTTTCTTCATTTCATCAACGCTTTTATTTTTTTCACTTACTATAATTCTCCCCGCATTGCAATCAAACATGTTTCTATTAGTTGTTACATTCTTTGGTGTTTTGGGCACTGCATTATTTCCGTTATGGTTTTATCAAGGCATGGAGCAGATGAAATACATTCTTATAATTTATGTTTCAGTTAGATTTGTAACAACAATTTTGATTTTTGTTATTGTAAATACTGAAAGTGATTTTATAAAATATGCCGGATTAAATACAGTCACTCAGTTTGTTATCGCAATAATCGGGTTAACATTTGCTCTTCATAAATTTGGAATAAAATATACTTTCCCGTCTCAAATATTAATTAAGCAACAACTAAAAAAGGGGTGGGAACTTTTTTTATCTACAGTATGGATAAATCTTTACACAACTTCAAATGTTTTTATATTAGGATTGTTTGCCTCTGCAAATGTTGTGGGATATTATGCTGCGGCTGACAAAATAAGATTTGCATTTCAAGGTGTTCTTTCTTCAATGTCTCAAAGTCTTTTCCCCTTTGTAAATAAACTGCTAACTGAGTCCTATGTAAAGTTTATTAGTTTTAATCGAAAGTTATTTAAAATTGCTTTAATAATAGGTGCAATTATTTCAGTGCTGTTATTCCTGTTTGCAGCACCGATTGTGAGAATTGTGTTTGGTAATGAATATCAATCTTCTATTTTGGTTTTAAAGATAATTGCATGGCTGCCGCTTGTTATATTTTTAAGCAATGTTTTAGGAATTCAAACGATGCTTCCATTAAATAAGCAGAGAAGTTTTTCATTGATTTTATTTTTTGCAGCAATGATTAATCTTATTTTATCCTTTATTCTAGTTCCAAAATATTTTGAAATCGGAACATCAATATCAGTGTTAGTTACAGAGATTTTTGTTACATCTTCATTTTATATTTTTATTAAGAGAAATAAAATTTTGGTTGTATGAAATACGATTACTTAATAGTTGGTGCCGGATTTGCAGGTTCAGTTATGGCGGAAAGATTAGCTTCGCAGTCAGACAAAAAAGTTTTAGTAGTTGAAAAGCGAAATCATATAGCCGGTAATGCTTATGATGAATATGATGAGTATGGAATATTAGTTCATCGATATGGTCCGCATATTTTTCACACAAACAGCAAAGAAGTTTTTGAGTACTTGTCTCACTTTACAGAATGGATTCCTTACGAGCATAAAGTTTTAGCGAAGATTGGAAAAGAGTTATATCCAATTCCCATTAATCGGTTAACCATTAATAAACTTTACAATTTAAATCTTTCAACTGATGAAGAAGTTAAAGATTATTTTGAAAAAGTTCGAGAAAAGAGATACCCGATACTTAACTCTGAGGATATAATTGTCAATCAAGTTGGAATGGATTTATTTGAAAAGTTTTTTAAGCATTACTCAAAAAAGCAATGGAATCTCGAACCGAGTGAACTTTCTCCTTCAGTATGTGGAAGAATACCGATAAGAACGAACGATGACTGCAGATACTTTACCGATAAATATCAGTTTATGCCTAAATATGGCTACACAAAAATGTTTGAGAAAATATTGAATCATAAAAACATAGAAGTAATTTTAAATACAGATTATAAAAGTATTTTAGATTCAGTTAAGTTTGATAAAATGATTTATACGGGACCGATGGATTATTTTTTTGATTATAAATTTGGAAAACTGCCTCATAGATCAATAAAGTTTGAGTTTAAGAATTTTGAGAAAGATGAGATGCAAGACTCTGCTGTTTACAATTATACTGGAAATGAAGTAGAATACACTAGAGTTACAGAATACAAACATTTGACCTCTCAAAAAAGTAAAAGTACCACTCTAAGTTTTGAATATTCAATAAAAAATGGAGATCCATTTTATCCTATCCCAAACGAAAATAACCGCAGCATATATTTACAATATAGATCCGAAGCAGAAAAATTGAACAATGTAATTTTTTGCGGAAGACTTGCAGAATACCAGTATTATAATATGGACCAAGTTGTTGCAAATACATTAAAGTTATCTAAAAATCTTTAAGATGAAAAAGAAGATACTTTTTACATCCTTTACAGGTTTTTCCAATCCTTCGATCGGCGGACCGACACGGATAATTTATGATTTACTAAAGAATCTTGATTATACTAAATACGAACCGTACTTCCTTTCATATGATATGTTCAAAAAATATTCGTCTGGAGAAGAACTGGATTTGAATCAGGATAAAAACATTTATGCTAAAAGAAATTTGGGTTATAAATTATATGATAAAATAAATTTATATAGAGATATAGTTACAAGCGATTTCTATTTAAAATACCATTACCATAAAAAAGATAAATATTTTTACAATTTTACAGATAATTTTAGAGACTTTGAAATTATACATTCCCACGATTCACTCTCGGCATATTATTTCTTAAATCTTAAAAAGCCTAAAAAAATATTGACGATACACTCAAAAGGAACGCAGGTTAGTGAAATGAAGGAAAGTAATTTAAAATCAAATTACTTTAAGGATTTTATGTTGGAGTTAAGCCAAAGGGAAATGGATGCATTTTTTAATTTTGATTTAATAACATTCCCTAGTAATGCTGCCAAAGAAATTTTTCTACAAGATATCAATTTTAAAGATACTCAGTCGGAGAGGATTAAAATTATTTATAATGGGATTGATTTAGATAAGATAAGGAATATCAACGTGAATAATGTTTTAAA
Organism: Ignavibacteriaceae bacterium; assembly: GCA_035328465.1. Taxonomy (GTDB): domain Bacteria; phylum Bacteroidota; class Ignavibacteria; order Ignavibacteriales; family Ignavibacteriaceae; genus JADJEI01. The sequence goes on from DAOLIQ010000021.1 coordinate 37,088, forward strand.
TAAATATAATATTCAAAAAAATAAATTTGATATAACATTACTTAATGTTGCTCAGCATGTTAAACCAAAGAATATAGATTTAATCATTCGTTCTATTAAAACATTACGTGATGAATTTAATATCAGAGCACTTCTAGTAAACATTGGGGAAGGTTACCTTACAGAAGATTATAAATCACTAATTGAGGCAAATCTTTTAAGTGAACAAGTAAAATTTTTAGGAATGATTTCGAATGATGATGTAATAAGATTAATGAAATCTCTTGATATTTTTATTCAAGCATCTGAAAGAGTAATATTTGATCTAGTGGTGCTTGAAGCATTAGCAAGCGGAATTAAAGTATTAGTATCAAATGAAGGCGGAAATAGAGAGATTATAAAAGATGGGGTGAATGGTTTCTTAATTTCTGAATTAAGCGAGAGATCGGTGGCTAAAGATATAGCTAAATACCAAACCGCCATAATTGTCAGGACAAATTCTTTAGATGAAAAATATTCAATTGCATCGATGACAAATAATTTTGAGGAATTGTTTGGACAATCCTAAAATAAACTATATGGATGTTCTTAGTCTTATTATTGTTACTCACAACTCTGGTCGATATATATTAAATTGTTTAAAGACCATATATTCTTTTAATAATAAATTTCCAATGGAAATAATTATAATTGATAATAATTCTGAAGATGACACAATTGAAATTCTTAAAAAGTTAGATACTAATTGCAAAATAATAAGAAATATTAAGAATTTTGGATTTGCAAAGGCTTGTAATCAAGGAATTAAAATTGCAAACGGGAACTATGTTTTTCTGCTAAACCCAGACACTGAGATACTAAACGATGCATTTAGCTTATTGTACAATTTTATGGAAAAGAAAGAAAACGAAATGATTTTTTGTGTTGGGGCTCAACTTTTTAATGAAGACTGCGAACCTATCAAATCTTTCGGCAGATTCCCTAATCTTTTCTATGTCATTTATGAACAGTTTGGTTTGAAAGGGTTAATATTAAAATTACGTAATAAAAAATTTTGTAATAAAAAGATTTTATCAAATCAACCATACGAAGTCCCATTTGTTTTAGGCTGCAATATGTTCATAAGAAAAAGTGTTCTTGATGAAATTGGTCTGTTTGATGAAAGATTTTTTCTGAATTTTGAAGAAACTGAACTCTCCTGGCGTGCTAACAAGGCTGGGTATAAAAGTATGATCTTACCTAAAGCAAAAATACTCCATTACTCAGGGAAGTCTTTTCCTGATAAGAAGAATTACTTAAGTCATTTGTGGCTCGGCCAATTATTGTTTTTTAAGCTGACAAAAAATCAATTTATTTTTTTGATTTCTAAGTTCTTACATCTATTTGGTTCTGCAATTCGATGGATTGTGAGATTGGATAATTTTTATTTGCTTCACTTAAAGAAAATAAAATCAATTTGAACAGAATGATATCGGTAATTACGACAACTTATAATTATGATGAATTTATTATAGATGCAATCAAAAGTGTTTTAAATCAAACATTTAAAGATTTTGAATATTTAATCATAGACGATGGTTCAACCGATAGAACAGAATATTTAGTAAAATCAATAAATGATGATAGAATTAAATACTATAAAATGAATCATATAGGAAGATCTGCCGCACTAAATTTTGGATTGGCAGAAGCGCAATATGAAATCGTTGCATTAATGGACGCTGATGATATAGCTGATCCTAGAAGATTTGAACGAGAATTAGAATTGCTTAAGAATCAAAATCAGCTGGTTTTTTGTGAGAGTGCTTTCTTTAAGAATGACGATATTAAATATATTCTAAATAGTCCTAAAAATATTAATGAATTAAAATTAAAAATATTATTACACGGACATTTAAATAATTCATCAGTGCTATTTTTTAAGAATCATTTAATAGATAACCATGGTTATAATGAAAAACTTGTTGCTTATGAGGATTATGAAGTCTGGTTGAGATTGCTAAACAAAAGTGAGTTTACAATAATCCCAAATTTTTATCACTATATTAGATTGCATCATAAATCATTAACAACAAGTAATCAAAGTAAACTGAAAAATATTTTATATAACATTCAAGAAAATTATTTTAAAGATTTGTTATATACCTTCAATCTAAACGATCGGAACTCACCATATATTTTACAAGGCTGGCGGGAATTCTTTTTTGGAAACAGAAGAGAAGCACGGGAATTTTGGAGCAAGATAAATTTTACTCGTCAGGGCTTAAAAATTAAGATTGCGTTTTTAGTGAGTTATTTGCCTAGCTCTTTTATTGATATTTTAATAAATAATAGAATCAAATTAAG
>DAOLIQ010000022.1:0-38778 GCA_035328465.1 Ignavibacteriaceae bacterium
CTTCACCGACAGAATTTTCACTTGAGCAGAATTATCCAAATCCATTTAATCCTTCTACCAATATTAAATATACAATTGGCAGCAGACAATTTGTAACACTCAAAATATTCAATTCACTTGGCGAAGAAATAGAAACTTTAGTAAATGAAATTCAGGAAGCCGGGGTTCATTCTAAATTCTACATTCTAAATTCTACATTGCCCAGCGGGGTGTATTATTACCAATTAAAGGCGGGAAGTTTTTTTGAAACCAAGAAGATGATCTTAATGAAGTGATTTTAAATTTTGTAAGCAAAAAATGAATCTGATTCAGCAGTAATATTTTAAAAGAAAAAAGGGATTGATAATTAGGTCAATCCCTTTTTAATAAAAGCCTGCAGTTGAATTATTTCAGAATAGCGTCTTTAGCTTGTTTAGCAATTCTGAATTTCAATGCCTTCTTTGCTGGTATAACCATTGTCTCGCCGGTGGCTGGATTTCTGCCCATTCTTTTTTTCCTTTGAACAACAAGTAATTTGCCTAAGCCGGGTATCACGAATGCTTTCTTAGCTTCTCTATAAGCTAAGCCTACTATTTCATCAAGGAAAACACCGGATAACTTTTTTGTTGTTCCGGTTTTTTTAGCTAGATGATCCAGTATCTGCGATTTGGTCATTGATTTGGAAGCCATAAATAGTGCCTCTCCTTAATTAATGAATAATTATTTCAATAGTTAAAATAAAGATTATTTATCTCAAAGAAAATGTTTTATTCAAATTATTAAAATAAATTTTAACGGGTGTATTTATCATAAAGCCTATTTATAGTATTAAAACAAATATGACTTTGCGGCTTAAATCTCATTTAAGTATTTTCACAACATTATTAAATAATTATTACTGCACATTCAATTAATGAAATTATTATTCTTATTATTCCTCTTTATTCCCGGCAGCATTTATTCTCAGCAGGATTCAACCGGAGTGATCGCTGTTTCTATAAAGGACACCACCTTTGTTAACGACTCTTCCCTGGTTGATTCAACCTCCCTTGTAAAATCAAAAGTTGATTCTGTCATTATCCTAAATGAAAAAAGTTTTTCGGATAATTCATTCTTCATTTACAGTAAAGATATTACATTCAATGATTACAGATATGCCGGCGATTTCTTGAGAATATTTCCTCTTACTTTTATTAAAGATCTTGGATTTATCGGGCAAGACAATGAGGTTTATTTATACGGCGTCCCCTCATCTGCTGCTACTTACATGAACGATGGAATTTACTTTAATAACAGATTTACTCTGCAAACTGATCTGAATCATATTCAAACAGAATCGGTTGATTCGATCGAAGTAATAAATCTACCCAGGGGGTTTTTATACGGAGCAGAACTTAATCCTGTTGCAATTAACTTTATTGAAAAAGATATTTATTCAAAACAACCTTTCACTAGAATTAAGTATTACGAAGGACCTTTTGGCGAAGCTTTTGTTGATGGCAAGTTTAGTATAAATACTTTTAAAAGGATTAACATTTCTGCAGACGTTTCAAACAAAAAAGTGGATAACAGATATGTGAATTCTGATTTTAGCCTTTGGCGTGCAGGAATAAAAGCAAAATATTTTCTATCCAACTCAATTAATTTAATTGGAAGCTACTATCATATCAAATCTCTCGTTGGGTTTAATGGGGGGGTTGATGTGGACAGCATTGCTACTTACTCGACAGACATAAACAGCGTTTTATACGATAATGTACTTGCACCTGTAAAATATCCCACACGATTTCTTAAATCAACCCAGCATCATTTCGCATTACGCACTCTAACAGATTTTGAAGGATGGGGACGTTCTGATATCCAACTCTACTATAAATTTACGCTTGATGAAGATTATGAACCGCTGAGCAATTATGAAAATAAATTAACAAACAAGAATAAAGTGATCGGTTTTGCTGCTGCTCATACTTTGGAACAAGATTTTTGGAAATTAAATTTAATTGGGAATTACGAACAGCAGGTTTTACGAAACATAAATGTTGTTCCAACCTATTTCAGCGACGATACCATCAACACTAATACAATTTCATTTTCAGCAATTGCATCAATATTTTTATTTGATAGTTCAATTGTGCCGTCTTTTTTTTCAAGAATAAAAAATCAAAGCACCGATGCGAATTATCCTTTGACTTATAATAAAAATCTTTTCGGTTTCGGAGCAGATGTGTCATTAATACTTAATAATGAAATAAAGTTGTATGTTGGAATTTCAACTTTCGATCAAAATTTCAGCGAATGGAGTCAAATGCGCACCGAAGAAATAGGGGTACAAGTTAATTACGATTTTGTACAAACAGAATTAAAATATTTTAATGTGACTAACAGGTACGTACAAACAATATATCCAATGATAGACTACTTTGGTTACAACATTATTAATTTCATGGGAGCTTCGCTCAATGCAAATTTTAGCCTCTGGAATTTTTCACTTGAAACATTAACCAGCATTTATAAAAATGCCGGCACTAACAGCGGCGCAAATGTTCTTGATGTACCGGATGTAACTTTTCGAGGAGGGGTTTATTTCAAAGGCTTGGCATTTAATTCTAATTTGGATATAAAGACAGGGTTCGTTTTTAATTATACCGGGCAGCAAATAATTACTGACCATCAGTTTTTTAATTTGTCAGTTGATCCATCTTATAAACTTGATTTTACGGTTGCCGGTCAAATTCAAAAAGTTGCAACGGTTTACTTCACCTGGGAAAATTTATTCGACAACGATTACTTTATTACGCCATATTATCCTATGCCAAACAGGAATATTCGTTTTGGTCTCTCGTGGGAATTATTTAATTAGCCATTATCTCAATGTCTGCTTTTAGTATCCGCAACACCATTACAGAAAAAAAAATATTTATATTTTTAAGTTTTGCCGCATTTCTGACTGAAGTATTTTATTTGATTCTTGCCTTTAATTCGAAGGGTAAAGAAAGTATTCCACTTTACATGTTCGTCTACTTTGAAACGTTTTTAATATTTTTCTTTTCCTGGCTCATCATCAAAAGGGTTGCTTCTAATGAAGAAACCAACAGTGAAATTCTAAAATTGTTTTCAAAAATTATTTCGATCAATTCTACTGAGCAGTTCAAATTAAAACTACCGCTATTTATAATTGCGACTGGATTAATATTCAGATTAACTCTTTTCCCATCCACCCCTTCCACCTCTGATGATGTGTACAGATATGTTTGGGAGGGGAAAATTGTTGTAAACGGATTTAATCCTTTTACCACTCCGCCTAATTCGAATGTACTCAGTTCACTCCAAGATTCTAATTACACTAAAGTCACTTATAAACATATTCCGGCAATTTATCCGCCTTTTTCTCAATTAGTCTTTGCGGCGGCATACATTTTAACAAGCGACAATCTTCTCGGGCTAAAGTTAATTTATTTTATTTGTGAATTTTTCACTTTAATATTTTTATTAAAACTTCTTCACTTGAAAAAAATAAATTTAAATAGAATTATACTTTATGCCTGGCTCCCATTGCCGATTATGGAATATTTTGTGAATGCTCATATTGATCCGGTTGGAATAATGTTCCTGATTATCGCAGTTTATTTTATTGAAAAAGAAAAATATGCGGGCGCATCAGTTTTTCTTGCACTTTCATTTTTATCAAAACTGATAGGAATATTTTTATTGCCTTTGATTTTTAGAAAAGCCGGGATTTATAAATCAGCCCTGTTTATTATCATCTTTAGTTTTGTTTCAATAATTTTTTACCTGCCATTTGCTGAGGGAAACTTTTCAACATTTACAGCATTTTCGACTTATCTATCCAACTGGGAATTTAACGGATCAATTTACAATTTACTCAAGGTGCTGTTCAGCAACAGTGAAACAGGACGAATGCTTTGCGGTGTTATTTTTATCTCATTAGTTGTTTACATCTCATCCACATATAAAAATTTCTCAAAGGCGGGGTTTTATATTTTTCTGTGCTGGGCAATTCTATCAACCACACTTTTTCCATGGTATCTTGGCTGGCTTGCAGTTCTAAATCCATTTGTAAACTTTTTCTCTGTGATGAGTTTGTTATTTACAATAAACTTTACCAATTTTTCTCCGCTTGGCAATGAATGGCGCGAATATGGATTTGTACTTGCAATAGAATATGTGCCGTTTTTTCTGCTGCTGGTTTACGATTTTCTATTCGAAGCCAGAAAAATTAAAGACTAAGCATATCTTTAAATTTAATTGCCTGTCTGCGCGAGACTTCAATTTTATGCCCGCCTTTTAGCTTTACAAGCAGACCACCGTTAAGCCAGGGCTCTATATTTTCTACCCATTTTAAATTGATAATGTGTTTTCGATTTGCCCGGAAAAACGCTTTGTTGTCTAATCTTTCATCAAGATAATTAAGCGTTCTCAAAATCAACGGTTTATTTTCATCGAAAAAAAGACGCACATAATTTCCTTCGGATTCAAACAAGCGGATGGTAGATAGTTTTACAAACCAGCATTTATCCCCATCCTTTACAAATATCTGATCGTTCTCAGTAAGGGCAGGTGCTTCCAATTGAGAGACAATCTGTTTTTTTTGCTTTTCCAGAATTTTTTTAATTGTATCCTCAAGGCGCTTTGGTTCAATTGGTTTTAAAAGGTAATCCATTGCATTGAAATCGAATGCTTTTAAAGCGTATTCATCATAAGCAGTTGTGAACACAACGATCGGGACGCTGTCAAGTTCTTCAAGAAGTTGAAATCCTGTTTTACCGGGCATTTGAATATCAAGGAAAATAATATCCGGATTTAATTCAGTGATTTTATTTAACGCATCGTCAGCATTTACAGCTTCCCCGACCACACTTATTTCTTTGAATGGTTCAAGAAGTCTTTTTAATTCAGTGCGTGCAAGCCGTTCGTCATCAATTATTAAAGCTTTCATTTTTTACCTCCGATTGGAATAACTAATTCACTTAGTACTTCATTTTTATTTAATGCTAATATATTTAAATAAGCATCCTCTCCATAAAGAAGATTTAATCTTTGTTTCGTATTGCTAATTCCAAAACCTTTTGAACTGCGGAATAATTCTTCGTCAAAATGCCCTGTATTATTTATTTTTATAATGATCTTATTATCTGACATGGAGGCAGTAACAGTTACATTACCCCCACCAGGCTGTTTTGAGATTCCATGCTTGATCGCGTTTTCAACAAGTGTTTGAATCATCATTGGGGGAATTTCAATGTTTTTAACCGCCTGATCAACTTCCAATTTGTAATGCAGTCTTTCCTCAAATCTTATCTTTTCAAGTGCGAGATAATCCTTCACGGTTTGCATTTCTTCATCAAGCGGTACAGTTTCTGAACGCTCTATTTTTAATGAGTATCTTAAAATATTAGAAAGTCTCGTTACCGCATCTTTAGCGTTTGAAGGGTCTTCTTCAATAAGTGCCCTTATGCTGTTCAATGCATTAAACATAAAATGTGGATTGAGCTGCGACTTGAGAGTTTTAAGTTCAAAATCTTTTACTGCTGCTTCCCATATCAATGACTCTATCTCTGCTTTTTTATAATTTTCAAAATAGTGAAGCGACAGATAAATCAGCGACCAAACAAAAACTACACTGCTCATATTAAAGACACCAATAAAGGGGGAGATCGGTTTTATCTCGTCGGAAGAATATGTGTTTGTTAAAAGTGCGACAGTAAGAATGAACCCATAAATTAAAGCACCAACAATAAAACTGGAAAGAATTGTTCTTGGAAGAAGTTTTTTTAAGGGTAATTCGAGCCAATTACTTTTTTTTATTTGTGCCCGATAAATATGTGTGAAGCTTATTCCAAGTTGAATCATGTAAAGCGCGATAATAGAACGCTGCCAGTTTAACTCGCCAAGAAAAGCTGTAACTATAATATTGATGAAAGCAAAAAAACTCCAGCCGATAAATTGACTTAGCCAATAGGCTTTTTTACGACTAATCTTTTTGCGCGAAAGAATTGATTTCTCAGACTTCAGATTTTCATCCTGATAATTATTTAATAAATCCGAATTTGCTATTAATGCTTTCAAAATATAAATCTAACTTTGTGAAAAGAAAAAGAATCTTTTGAACAATCATAATTCTATAAACTACTGCCTAAAAGTAGTTTGATTAATTATGAAAGTGCCGAAATATTCTTTCTGTGGATTAAAGAAATGATAAGTGGTTTGCAGAAAATAATTTCTGTATTATCAATGCAGTTCTAATTCGTAAAATTCACCTTGATGTTAACGATCTCAGCATCACTTGCAAGTTTAACCCGAGGACCCCAAGAACCAACACCGGACGATATATAATAATGAGTGCTGCCTTTTTTCTTGTACCCCCAGCTTAATTCATAAATTAAATTGGTTATTAAATTGACAGGGAACATTTGTCCATTGTGCGTGTGTCCAGATAATTGAAGAGCGATCTGATTGTCTTGCGCTTCTTTTAATTTGTAAGGTGTATGGTCAATTAATATTACGGGTAAATTTTCCGTTGAAGTATTCATAATTTCAGATAATGATTTACGACGTTTTTGTGTAAAGTTTTGCTTGCTAACATCTTCCCTTCCTGCCAGAATAAAACTGTTGTTGATAACTTCCGAAGAATCACGCATTACCCTTATTCCGTTTGCAGTTAAATATTTTACCGATTCTTCTCCACCATTAATATACTCGTGATTTCCTGTACAAGCATATACTCCATATTTAGATTTGAACCGATTCAGTGATTTCCCAATTCCTCTCTGAGTTAAGATGTGAGGTTTGTCATCAACAACATCACCAGCTATTAATATAATATCAGCATCAAGTTGATTTACTTTTTCTACAATCTTTTTTAAGAAAGACTCGCCATTCAAAGGGGAAAGATGAATATCTGAAAGCATCACAATATTTAACTGATTAAGATTTGCATTTTTTCCATCAACTTTAATATAAAGATTTTTAACCTTAAAGTTTGTTGAATTAATAAATCCAATCAAAATTATTGTGCTTGATAAGAATAAAACTACTGCAGCAGCAATTTGCTTTGATAGCTCATAGTTGCTGTTGATAAATGTAGGGAAAATTCCCAAATAATAATTTGCAACGCGTGCTAAATCAATGAATAAAATAAAAAGTGTTAAATAAAGGATGAAAGCAAACCAGAACGAACCAATCCACAAAAATAGATCATACAAAATGGGGTGAAGGAAAGAATGAAATAATTTCGCAGCTAGATATCCAAAAGCAAATAATAAAAATGTTATAATATAAAATGGCTTAAGAAACGTTAGGGCTGAAATTGCCTGCCAGCCCCGGATAAAGATGTAATAATTTATAAGCGAGTAGAGAATAAAAAATATAGAAAAGAAAACAGCCATGTATTTGCCTAATTTTTTATTTCAAATTAAATACAAAAACCTTAAGCGAAAGTGATCTTTATAACAGGGGAGAATCTTAAAGAGGGAGCCGCTGAAGTTCCGGGCGTGCGACCCGGAAAATTGCTTAATTGAGTGTGGGTAGTAGAATCGGGTCTAAGAAAAAATGCTCGGAACTACAACGGCCTTTTTTGAAGTCTATTTATAAGTATTTAATGCTCGCATATAATTTGATCTTTCAAGCTTTGCAGGATCAGCAACACTCTTATAACTCATGCTGCCGCGCATTTGATCGAGAGATTCATATTCATTTGCTTCCATCCAGTATTGGAGTTTACTGATTACATCTGCAATGTGACCAATTCCAAATTTTAATAAAGCAGAAAGCATTTGTGTAACTTTTGCCCCCGCCATTGTCATTTTGATTACATCTTCTTCGTTGTAAACCCCGCTTGTTGCAGCAAGATCAGCGTCAACTCTACCATAAAGAATTGCAATCCAGCGAAGTGGTAGTCTCATTTCCATAGGGGTAGTTAATAAAACATTTGGAACTACCTCAAGTTTTTCAAGATCAATATCAGGCTGATAAAACCTATTGAATAAAACTAAACCGTCAGCTCCATTTTTATCAAGGTGGTCAGCTATATTACTAACTGAGGTAAAGAATGGATGCATTTTGACAGCAACCGGAATATTAATATTCATTTTAACTGACTTAACTATATCAATGTACGACTTTTCAATATCAAATGACGGTGTAATCATGTCGGTAGCAAGTCTGTAAATATTTAGCTCAAGCGCATCGGCACCGGCTTGTTCAATTTTTTTTGCATAATCTACCCACCCGCCTTCTGATTTACCATTAAGACTTGCTATGATTGGAATATCAACTGCCTGTTTTGCTTTTCGTATATGATCGAGATATTCTTCCGGACCAAGTTTGTAATCAAATGGTTCGGGCAAATAGCTTGTTGCTTCGGCAAAACTTTCTGAGTGAACGCTTGTGTGATGATGAAGTTCGAGAGCATCATGTTCAATTTGTTCCTCGAATAGCGAATACAAAACAACAGCGCCTGCGCCGGCATCTTCCATTTGCTTGATGTTTTCAATATCATGAGAAAGTGGCCCTGCCGACGGCACAATTGGTGATTTAAGTTTTAGTCCGAGATATTCAGTTGTAATGCTCATATGATTATCCTGATAAAATTTATTTTCATATAGATTATTTTTGATTTGTATTTTCTTCTGCGCCCAAAGAAGCAAGCTGTTCGTAATGTTTCCATCTTTGAACTACATCATCCTGAGCTTCTGCAATCAGTTTTTCTGCTTCAACAGGATGGGATTTGGTCAACATTTTGTATCGGGTCTCGAGATAAGCATAATCTTTCAAAGGAATTTTCAATCCTTTAGAATCAAGTTTAAATGGATTTTTTCCTTCGGCTTCCCAATCCGGATGATATCTGTAAAGCTGCCAGTAACCCGAATCAACTGCTGCTTTTTGATTCTGCATTGCGGTACCCATATTTATTCCGTGAGCTATACAGTGACTGTAGGCGATAATTATTGATGGTCCTTCGTATGCTTCTGCTTCCAGAAATGCTCTTAATGTATGCTGATCATTTGAGCCCATTGCTACTTTTGCTACGTAAACATTTCCATAAGACATTGCCATCAGACCCAAATCTTTCTTAGCTTGCGGCTTTCCAGATGCAGCAAATTTTGCTACTGCCCCTCGAGGAGTCGATTTCGAACATTGCCCGCCTGTGTTAGAATAAACTTCGGTGTCAAGCACAAGTATATTTACGTTTGCACCAGAGGCAAGTACGTGATCCAATCCACCGTAACCGATATCATAAGCCCATCCATCACCACCCATGATCCAAACAGATTTTTTTACGAGGTAATCAGAAAGACTTAACAGGTTTTTTAAATCGTTTGATTTTGCATTAGAGTTCGAACTAATCAATTCGTTCAATTTATTATTCAATATTCTAACTCGTTCACGCTGATCATAAATATCGGATTCATCATTCTGTTTTGCATTAATAATTTCATCAACGAATGATTGTCCGATCTCAGCGGCAAATTTTACTAACAATTCTTTGGCGCGTTCTTTATGTTTATCAATTGCTATTCTAAAACCGTAACCAAACTCTGCATTATCTTCAAACAGCGAGTTTGACCAGGCAGGTCCTCTTCCATTTGCATCAACAGCCCAGGGGGTGGTAGGAAGATTTCCTCCATAAATCGATGAACAGCCGGTTGCGTTTGCAATCACTGCGCGGTCACCAAAAAGCTGACTTACTAATTTTACATAAGGAGTCTCGCCGCATCCTGAACAAGCACCGCTGAATTCAAAAAGCGGGCGAAGGAATTGCGAATCTTTAATTTTTCCAACGTTCACTTTTTTTCTATCAAGATCTGGAATTTTCAGAAAGAAATCCCAGTTAGCTCTTTCTTGTTCGCGCAGAGGGAATTGCTCTTTCATATTAATTGCTTTATACTTCGTCTCTTTTTTATTTTTTGCAGGACAAACATCAACACAGATTCCGCAGCCGGTACAATCCTCCACAGCTACTTGAAGGCTGTAAATCATCCCGTCACCGTAATCCTTTGATTTAAATTTTGTTGATTTAAAATTCGAAGGGGCATTTTCCAAATATTTTTCTTCGTAAACTTTAGCTCTTATAGTAGCGTGAGGACAAACCATAACACATTTGTTGCACTGAATGCAGGTCTCTGAATCCCAGACAGGAACTTCGAGAGCTATATTTCTTTTTTCCCACTGAGTTGTTGCAAGAGGATAAGTCCCATCAACAGGCATTTTACTAACAGGGAGGAGGTCGCCTTCACCTGCAATCATTTTTGCAGTTACATCGTGAACAAAAGCTGGAGCATTCTCAGAGACTGCAGGCTGCAATTGTCTTTTGCTTGTAATTTTATTTGGGACTGTTACTTCAAATAAATTATCTAGCGTTTGATCAACAGCAGCAAAATTCATTTGAACAATTTTATCGCCTTTTGCGCCGTAAGTTTTTTTAATCGAGTTTTTAATTAATTGTATTGCCTCATCTTTAGGGAAAATATTTGAAATTGCAAAGAAGCACGTTTGCATAATTGTATTGATGCGAACACCCATCCCTGTTTGGTTGGCAACTGTGTAAGCGTCAATGATGAAAAGTTTCATCTTCTTTTCAATTAAATCTTTTTGAACTTTTTCGGGAAGTGAATCCCAAACTTCTTCTTTCGGAACCTTTGTGTTCAAGAGAAAAGTTGCATTTAACGCTGCTTGTCGAAGCATATCTGTTTTTTCCAAAAATTCCTGCTGATGACAGGCAATAAAGTTAGCTTTATTAATAAGATAAGTTGATTTAATATTTTTAGGACCAAATCTAAGGTGGGAGACAGTCATCGAGCCTGATTTCTTTGAATCATAAACAAAATAACCCTGCGCAAAGTAATCAGTTCCTTCGCCAATAATTTTTATCGAATTTTTATTTGCACCAACAGTTCCATCTGCCCCAAGCCCATAAAATTGTCCGCGAAATGTTTCTTCAGATTCTACCGAGAAGGAGGGATCAAAATCAAGGCTGGTATTCGTAACGTCTTCAATGATTCCTATAGTAAAATGATTTTTTGGTTTTTCAAGATTTAGATTATCAAAAACAGCTTTAATCATTGCAGGAGTAAATTCCTTTGAGGATAAGCCAAAGCGTCCGCCAACTATTTTTGGATAAGCAAATTGAAGATCGCCATTAATGTGTGTTTCAGAAATCGCATTTACTATGTCCAGATAAAGTGGTTCACCGCCGGCTCCGGGTTCTTTTGTGCGATCGAGAACGGCAATTGACTTTGTGGTTTTGGGTAATATTTTAATAAAATGATTTAAAGAAAATGGTCTGTACAATCTCACTTTAACTAACCCTACCTTTTCACCTTTTGCAGCAAGATTGTTTACTGTTTCCTCTGCGGCTTCTGCCCCAGAACCCATCATCACGATAATTCTTTCAGCATCTTCAGCACCTATGTAATCAAATAGATGATATTGTCTTCCAACTAATTTTGCAAACTTATCCATTTGTTTTTGGACAATATCGGGACAGGCATTGTAGAATGGATTGACAGTTTCTCTTCCTTGAAAATAAACGTCGGGGTTCTGTGCAGCACCGCGCATAAAGGGTTTGTCTGGTGATAAACCTCTTAGACGATGTTCTCTAACAAGATTATCGTCAATCATCGCAATCATATCTTCTTTAGAGAGTTCTTCAATTTTCATCACTTCGTGCGAGGTTCTGAATCCATCAAAGAAATGTAAGAATGGAACGCGTGCTTCCAGCGTTGCTGCCTGAGCAATCAGTGCAAAGTCCATTACTTCCTGTACACTGTTCGAACATAACATTGCAAAGCCTGTTGAACGGGTAGCCATTACATCACTATGATCACCAAAGATCGAAAGTGCTTGTGCAGCAATTGATCTTGCAGAAACATGAAATACTGTAGAAGTAAGTTCGCCTGCTATCTTGAACATGTTGGGAATCATCAAAAGTAAACCCTGCGAAGCGGTGAAAGTTGTCGTCAATGCTCCGGTTTGAAGTGCGCCATGGACACTGCCTGAAGCCCCCCCTTCACTCTGAAGTTCTTTTACTGTTGGAACCGTATCCCAAATATTTTTTCTTCCCATTGCCATCCACGAGTCACACCATTCGCCCATATTTGAGGAAGGAGTGATGGGATAAATTGCTATTACTTCATTAGTATTATATGCAACATGAGCAGCAGCTTCATTTCCGTCTATTGTTACTTTTTTTCTTTCCATTTCGTTTCCATTAGAATTGTTATATTTTCCACTAGAATTAAGTTCCTGTAATCAGCCAAAACTATACCAATAAAAACATGCCGAAATCATTGATTAAACCAATTATTATCAAATGTTTTTATCAATTAAAAGAAATGAAACTTCTCTATTTCTTGAAATTGAGAATAATAATGTGATCTGTAATAATTGAAAATGATTAGAAATGTTTGATGATTCCAACTAATTGAAAGGGAACCCAATGACCTCCAGTATGAATTTACATAGCAATCAGCTATTTTTTGCCATTAAAAATATTTTTGAAGAGAATAATTATGAGAACACTGCTTAAAACCAATGAAAAAATAATTTTTAAAACCTACAAACATTGGCTCGTACTGGTTCCTGCAGCATTAATTGCGCTGCTTATTTCGGGTTTTAGTTTATACTTTTATTTCTCAGCAGAGAAAAAAAATATTATTTATCTTTTATTAGTACTTTTTGCTGTTGGCTTTTTTGTTTATAAATATTTTGAAAGACTTTACGATGTTTGGGTTGTTACTAATTTGAGAGTGATTGATGAAGAGGGGGTATTTTCGATTAAAGCCAAAGAGAGTCCGCTGGAAAAAATAAATAACACTTCCTATCAACAAAGTTTTTTGGGAAGAATTATGAAATATGGTAACGTTCAAATTCAGACGGCTGCCGAATTGGGAATGACAAACTATTCCTTTTTGATGTATCCCAATAAATTAAAAGATGCAATTACCACAGCACAGGAAGAATATAAAATATATCAGCTAAAGCTTCGCTCGGATTCTTACTCACCAGATGAGGCAACCAAAGTCTGTCCGTTTTGTGCCGAAACTATTAAAGCTAAGGCTGTCGTTTGCAGATATTGCGGTAAAGAATTACCTGCTCCAACAGCTTAATTTTATTTTAGCACTTAATTAAGTGATCAATAAAAAATAATTACTAAAATGAAAACCGTAATAGACATAATAAATATTGTTCTTCCATTCAGTTATTTACTAACTTTTTCAATCTATACTTATGATTTTATGAAGGGGACAAAACATTTCACAAATTCGAAACGACTGTTTTTGTTTCTTACATTACTTTTGCATGCAGCGTACTTGTTAATGCGTACAATTGAATTTAACCACCCTCCAATAACTAATGTATTCGAAATATTTACTGTGCTTGCTTTCGCTATTAGTTTTTCATATTTCGTATTAGAATTAGTAACTGATATAAGAGGAACAGGACCATTTATTATCATCATTTCTATTATCTTCCAAATAATTTCAACTATATTTATTCAAGATTTGCTCATTGTTAAAGAAGTGCTTCGCAGTAATCTGCTTGGCTCTCATGTACTTAGTGCTTTGATTGGATACTCCGGAATTACTATTTCGGCTGTTTATGGATTTTTATATCTAACTCTTTACAAAGATTTAAAGTATAATAGATTTGGTTTAGTTTTTAATCGTTTACCATCGCTCGAAATTCTTGAAAAATTAAGTTTCTACTCAGCGGTAATCGGATTCTGCCTGCTTACAATAGCAATTACTATTGGTATCATTTGGCTGCCGACTGCTTTTCCTGATTTTTCTTATACAGATCCCAAACTTGTTGGTACCTTAATAGTCTGGCTTCTTTACGGAATTGGTATCCTTAGTAAGTTGTGGGGAAAACTTCGTGGAAGAAAATTAATCTTATTATCCATCGTCGGATTTATTATTGCAATTTTATCTACTTCGCTTTCTAATTTTTTAGCAAAAAGTTTTCATTCATTTTATTAACCTCAATGAATCTGTTTTCTGTTTCAATAAATCATCGTACAGCACCGGTCGAACTGAGAGAATCTCTTCATCTCAGCAAGGATGAAGTGAGTTATCTTATTTCGAAATATAAAGAAGGGTTACTTGGGGAAGGACTAATTATTTCTACCTGTAACCGAACAGAAATTTACGGAGTTCCATCAGGAAATAATTTTTCCCACTCTGATATTCAAAAGCTTTTAGTCGAATTTAAAAGTGATAAAATATCCGGGGAAGAAAATTTTCAAAATTTCTTTGCCCGTGATTCTGTTAAACATTTATTTAGTGTGGCTTGCGGAATTGATTCTCTTCTAATCGGTGATAATCAGATTTTTAAACAAGTGAAAGATTCTTTTCAAATTGCCGAAGAACAAAAGTTCACCGGAACATTAATGAAAAAACTTTTTGATTCTGCCTTGCGCGTTGGTAAACGAGCAATTACCGAAACAGCTATCAGCGAAGGTGCTGTAACAATTAGCTTTGCCGCTGTTCAGCTTATTGAAAAAATATTTTCATCTCTTTCTAAAAAAACCGCAATTGTTATTGGTGCCGGTGAAACAGGCGAACTGGCAGCGCGTCACCTTGTGGACAGAAATATAGGCAAGCTGTTGATTACAAACAGAACATTTGAAAAAGCTGAAAAATTAGCCGATGAATTACATGGCAAACCAATTAGGTTCGAGGACTTTAAGCAGCATCTGCATATTTGTGATATCATCATCAGCGCAACGAGTTCTGACAACCTGATCCTGACAAGAAGTGATATTAATTCCGCTATGAAGAAAAGAAATTATGCTTCACTTGTAATTGCTGATGTCGCTATCCCAAGAGATATTGATCCCGAATGTAAAAAAATTGATTATGTATTTTATCATGATATTGATTCACTAAATATTATTGTTGATCAAAATCTTGCCAAACGTAAAAATGAAATTCCAAAAGTTCAAAAAATAATTGAAGAAGAGACAGAGAACTTTTTTAATTGGTTCAACTCGCTTCAAGCTGCACCAACTATAAAAGACCTTCATGATTATTTTGAAGCAGTAAGAGCAGAAGAAGTAGAAAAAAATATAAACAAATTTTCTGAAGCAGATAAAGAAAAATTCGAAATAATTACTAAAAGAATAATTAATAAATTACTTCATCACCCTACAATTGCGCTTCGTAAAGCTGCGAGTGAAGAACAAAATACAAATGAAGTTGTGGAAAAAATTAACTTGGTGCGTGAATTATTTGGAATTGATCATTCAACAAATAAAATAAATAAAGAAAAGAATAAGTGAAGAAGAAAATAGTCATCGGCTCAAGAGGAAGCGAACTTGCTTTGTGGCAGGCAAATTTTATTAAATCATCTCTGGAGAAAAATAATCATTCTGTTGATGTTGAAATTAAAATAATCAAAACGAAAGGCGATAAAATTCTCGACGTCGCTCTTTCCAAAATTGGTGATAAATCTCTTTTCACAAAAGAACTTGAAGTTGAACTGCTAAGCGGCCGCATTGACTTAGCAGTCCACAGCCTGAAAGATCTGCA
Organism: Ignavibacteriaceae bacterium; assembly: GCA_035328465.1. Classification (GTDB taxonomy): domain Bacteria; phylum Bacteroidota; class Ignavibacteria; order Ignavibacteriales; family Ignavibacteriaceae; genus JADJEI01. Next base: position 15,531 of record DAOLIQ010000022.1, read on the forward strand.
GACAACCTTACAGGACAAACTTCAACTAACTTGTGTCACCAAACGACATCCGGTTGAAGATGTTTTAATCGCACGAAAGAAAGGTGTTACAATTCATAATTTGAAGGAGGGTGCAATTGTAGCAACAGGATCATTGCGGCGCCGATGCCAACTTTTACACATTCGTCCGGATATTCGAATTGTTGAACTTAGAGGGAATGTTCCTTCCAGAATTCAGAAATTTTTAGATTCGGATTGGGATGCAATTATACTTGCACGGGCAGGTGTTGAAAGACTAAAATTGAGTAGATATATTTCTTCAATAATTAGTACAAAAGATATACTTCCGGCCGTTGGGCAAGGCGCTTTAGGATTAGAAACACGCAAAGACAACTTTGAAATAAATGAGATATTACTCTCACTTCATAACGAAAATACTTATATCGCAGTAGCTGCCGAACGTGCACTTTTGAAAACTCTTGAAGGCGGCTGCCAGGTTCCTATCGGAGCTTTTGCCGAAGTGAAATCGAGCGGCTTGTATCTTGACGCTCTCGTTGGCTCACTGGATGGTTCATTAACTTTTAGAAAGAAAATTCGCGGAAGCAAATTTAATCCTGAAAAATTAGGCCAATCGCTCGCAAAGGAATTATTGAAGGCTGGTGCTAAAAAAATATTAGACGAAGTTTATTTAACAGTCAGGAATTAATTATGAAAAATTATAATCGTTATATCAATATATTTTCTTTTTTACTTCTATCCATTTCGTTATCCATAGTTTTAATATCTTGTACTTGCAGCAAATGCGGACAACAGCAGGAAGCAGTTGTTCCTTTAGAAATTTTACAAAAAGCAAATGCTTTCATCATTGCAAAAACGGGAGAAGATTTTTTCAAGAATTACATTTCGCCGGATTTTTATCGAACAAAATTTGTCTCGCCGCATTATGAAATGGTTTATCGTTTTTTTATTCCTGATAAGCCATTTGTTGACAACCTGATTCAGTTTTCAATAGATACTCTCGGCAATATTAATACGAAGCGGGAAATAATAGGTATCCCGGAATATTTACTTTCGCCCGAATCGTGTCAATTTAATATTGATGAAGATAGAGCAAGAGTAATTGCTGCTGAAGATAAACTTGAGGATGGGGTGAAAGACTGGAAGGTCGGCTTTGTCTGGGATGTAAAATATAATCGTTACACCTGGCATGTTCTTGCGACTTTTTATGAATTGAAATATGATGATGGCTACAAAGGCAATGGTCGTGAACTCATTATCGATCCAAATTCCGGTGAGGTGCTCGCACGAAATGATTGGAAAATTAATTGAGATCCCTTCAGGCAGTAATTGCTTTTACTTAATATGCTGCCGCTGAAAAGCAAAACGGTGGTCATTTGCCGCTCACTTGAGCAGTCATCTGAATTATCAGATAAATTAACACGGCTCGGTGCTCAAGTCATTAGCTTTCCGACAATAAAAATTTTACCTCCTGTGGACTGGACAGAAATTGACAAAGCTATTTGCTCAATAAAATATTTTGACTTTATTATATTTACTTCTGCAAATGCGGTAAAAAGTTTTTACTCAAGATTTTCAAATATCAAATTAATGGTTGATTTTGCTGATGTTCCAGTAATTTGTGTTGGCGGCAAAACTAAAATTGTTTGTGAGCAGCTTGGAATAAATGTAAAGTTTATTCCGGATGATTTCTCTTCAGAAGGCATTATAAATAAATTTAAAAATATTTTAACGGGCAGAAAAGTTTTGTACCCCCGATCTTCTATCGGTAGAAAAGAAATAATTACTCAACTTGAATTATTAGGAACTGAAATTACTACGATTGATATTTACAGAACGATCGCACCATCTGATTTGGAATTGGAGGAAGCACGTTTGTTGCTGATAAAAGCTGTTGTTGACATTTTTATTTTTACAAGCCCATCAACATTTGAAAATTTTTTAATTCTTCAGAATATTGAAGATCCTGGAAATTATTTTTCGAAAAAGATTGTTGCTGCAATCGGTCCAACAACCAAAAAAGCAATCGAGAAAAAAAATGTTAAAGTTTCAATCATACCGCAAGTTCATTCGATAGATGGATTGGTGACTGCCATTACAGATTATTTCTCATAAATTAAAAAGGAACCCTTTTGTCAAATATCATAAATGATTTATTCATACGCGCTTGTAAAAGACAACCGACTGAACGAACACCAATCTGGGTTATGCGTCAGGCGGGGCGGTACTTACCCGAGTATCGTGCTATTCGTGCAAAGGCTGATTTTCTAACAATGTGTAAAACTCCCGAACTTGCTGCCCAAGTTACACTGCAGCCGGTTGATATCATTGGTGTTGATGCTGCTATTATTTTTTCAGACATACTCGTTATTCCCGAAGCAATGGGAATGCACCTTGAAATGCATGAAGGCAAGGGTCCCATCTTCCATCATCCGATTAGAAACAGCGATGACTTCAAAATATTAAAACGTTTTGATCCGACAGATAAATTAAAATATGTGCTTGATGCTGTTGCGTTAAGCAAAAAAGAATTGAACAACCGCGTACCATTAATTGGGTTCAGCGGTTCACCGTGGACTTTACTTACTTACATGGTTGAAGGTAGGGGTTCGAAGAATTTCGCTGAAGTAAAAAAACTAATCTATAATAATCCAAAACTTGCCCATTCAATTTTGGGAGTGCTTGCTGATATCATTGCAGATTACCTTTCAGCTAAAATTGAATCTGGATGCGATGCGGTTCAAATTTTTGATACGTGGGGTGGAGTACTCTCACAAGCTGATTATCTGGAATTTTCGCTCCCGTATGTAACTAAAATAATTTCACAATTAAAAAGGAATGATGAACCGGTGATTTTCTTTGCAAAAGGCGTTCATCATAACACAGATAAAATGGCTGCAAGCGGCGCAAATGTACTTGGCCTTGATTGGACAATGGATTTAGGCGAAGTAAGAAAAAAAGTCGGACACCTTGTTGCTTTGCAAGGTAATCTTGATCCCACGGTGCTTTACGCAAATCATAATTTTATTCGAGAAGAAGCAGGAAAAGTATTAAATTCATTTGGAAAGGGGAGTGGTCACGTTTTTAATCTTGGTCATGGCATTCTTCCTGATGTTGATCCTGAAAATTTAAAAGCTCTTGTACAATTTGTTAAAGAAGAAAGTAAAGAATTTCATAAAAGTATTTAAAATATATTATCAATAGAATAATGTCAAAGACCAAAATAAAATATATCTGTTCGAACTGCGGTTACGAATCTCTGCGGTGGATTGGCAAATGTCCCGAATGTGATAAATGGAACAGCTTTACCGAAGAAATTATTGAATCTTCCTCGCGCAAACCGAACATTTCAAAATCAAAATATGTGGTGAATAATATTTCTGATATTTCTGCAAATGAAGATGAAAGAATTTTAACTAATATTTCTGAGTTTGACCGGGTACTTGGCGGGGGTATAATGCAGGGCAGTATTATTCTTCTCGGCGGAGATCCCGGCATCGGAAAATCAACTCTTGCTATGCAAGCTGCGGCAAAAATTCAGCAAAAAGTTCTATATGTAACTGGTGAAGAATCTGAAAAACAAATTAAATTGCGTTCAGCCCGGTTAAAAATAAATTCAGAAAATTTTTATGTACAAGCAGAAACAGAGCTGTCAAATATTCTTGGAGCTATAAAAGAAATTGCACCAGCCGTCGTGGTGATTGATTCAATTCAAACTACATATAGGAATGAATTGGAAAACTCTGCCGGTACGATAACCCAGATTCGTGAATGTACTGCAATGCTTATGGAGGAGGCAAAGAAAAATCATTACTCCGTTATCATCATCGGGCATGTAACCAAGGATGGTATGATTGCCGGGCCCAAAATTCTTGAACACATTGTTGATACGGTTCTTCATTTTGAAGGTGAATCAAATCATTCTTTCAGAATTTTACGTGCGCAGAAAAACAGGTTCGGCAGTACGAATGAAATTGGTGTGTTTGAAATGATAGAAGAAGGACTGCGCGAAGTATCAAACCCAAGTGCGCTTTTCTTAAGTGAGAGAGGAAAACAAATTCCCGGCTCTGTTGTCACTTCGAGCATCGAAGGCACCCGCCCCATCCTTCTTGAAGTGCAAGCTCTCGTAACTCCTTCTAATTATGGTTATCCACAGCGCGTATCAAATGGATTTGATCAGAAAAGATTAGCGATATTGCTTGCCGTTCTTGAGAAACGGGCAGGGGTAAGAGCGTCTGCAAATAATGTATTCGTAAATATTGCAGGCGGAATCAGAGTCGCGGAACCGGCGATTGATCTTGCGGTTTGTGTAAGCATAGCATCAAGTTTGTTCGATAAAGTTGTTGATAACCAAACAATTCTTATTGGTGAAATTGGCTTGGGAGGGGAATTGCGAAGTGTTGGTAATATTGAAAAGAGAATTCAGGAAGCACAAAAACTTGGATTCACAAAAATTATTTTACCTCTTTCAAATCACAAATCTCTTCAAAATAATTTTTCTGCTAGATTAATCCCCGTGGAATATCTTAACGATGCTATTATTTCGCTATTAAAATAAACTACCGTCCGTAAGAATATTCAACACTGCCGACAAAATCCATCAACGATTTAATCGAGTTTTTATCCGCCGAAGATAAATCAGCATATTTCATTTCGGGAGAGGAATCGGGATTTATGTATGGATACATAATATCGTTTTCGTCATCACTATGCCCCAGCCCTAATGAATGACCGATCTCGTGAACTATGGTAGCTTTCACTTCGCCATCTGAAACAATTTCATTATTGAACTTAAGCAAACTTATTTCAATGGTTGATTCTTCAATTTCCTTTTGTCTTCCCATTTCATAATCAGTTAGTCCCAGATAATTTTCTTCATACTTTCTCATAAGGTTTTCGACGAATGTTATTACGATATCAGCATTCTTTTTCGAACTAACTTCCTGAAAAGAAATTCTGTTATCAGCTTTTTCCCAGACTTTTAGAGCATAAGAAATGTACTTGTTAAATTTGGACTTAAAATATTTTGAATTACTTTTTTGAACATAAACTTTTAACGGGAAATCAGTGTAACTCCAATGTTTTCCATCCCACAAAGTTTTCCCCGACTTATCAATTTCAAAATAATTATCGTCATAATTTTTACGATAGCTGTCGTTGTGATTCGTTACTTCTTTCCGGTTATCAGAATAGGTATCATTTCTGCTTCGGTGATAATCGCTGTAATCTTTTTTATGGGTATAATTCTTATTTGCAATATCAGCTACATCAGTATTTGATATGCTGTGCTTGTCATAATTTTCATAATAATATTCGTGACCCGATGAAGTAGGTTTTGTGGAAGAAGATCTGCCTTGTGAATAAACTTCAAAGTTTAATGGCAGCGCAAACATCAATAAAAGCGAAACTATAAAAAATCCTGTTTTGATTTTTTTCATAAAACACTTATAAAATTGATTTTGAATTAATGTTAAAAATCTTGTTTTTAGAATAAAAAATTATTGCTCAAAAATCCAGAGAAAAAAAAAGTTTTTTCTTTGAATAAAGATCAAATACCATCCAGATTAATTATCGAAATTAAAATCTAAAAATTTACCGGATAATTGGAATTCCAATGCAGGCACTTGGCTCTGTAATCTTTAAAAGATCTGCAAGGGTTGCTGCAATATCAACAATAAAAACAGGCTCATTATTCGTCTGAGCGGGAACATGCCAGCCGTAGAATATCATTGGAATGTGCGTGTCATAAGCATACGGACTTCCGTGCTGTGTACCTTTTTCCTGAAAATTTATTAGGTAGCCAGGCAGTAAATTAAAAACCAAATCACCGGATTTTGCAGGATTAAATCCGTTGAGTAAATAATTAACCGGATCGCGCGACGCACACAATTTTTCTAAATCATCTCTTGAAAAGATTGATTGAATTTGTGGGAAAGTATCTCGTAAATAATCTACAAATTTTCTTTCTATTTCATGAATATCAAGATTTTGTTTTTTGATCAGGTCTCTGTCAAAAAGTATTTGCTTATTTGAAAAACTTGCGATTAATTTCTCATCTCCAAATTCCCTCAAAGAAAAAGATTTTAGAGAATCCAAAGTGTGCTGATAATTAATTTCTCCTGTTGGAATTCTATTATCCCGAAGGTAGGCTGGGGTTTCAAGAGCCGCATGATCGGTAGTTAAAAATAAAAGATAATTTCCCGCACCCACCTGCTGATCAAGAGTATTTAACAATTCTGTAATTTGTTTGTCAAGCCTGATAAAAGCATCCATCATTTCGTAAGAGTATGTGCCATACTCGTGCCCTATATGGTCAGTTGCAGAAAAGCTGACTGCGAGAAAATCAGTTTCTTCTCCAAGTCCAAGTTTTTCATTTTGCAAAGCAGCTTTAATCAATTCAATAAGAATCTGATCCCCGTATGGCGTATTTTGAAATTCCCGATAAAGTTCTTCACCCTTTAAGTTTTTAAACGAATGTGGGAATGAAGTTTTATTCTCTTTGAATCGATCCTTTTCATATTCAGAGTTATCTGCCGGATTGATTAAATAATTTTTAAGGGGAAGCAATAAATTCCAATCTTCAGATAAATATTGTTCAACTAATTTTCTTTTGTTAAAATCTTCTACCCACTGCGGCAGGGAGGACATATAATAGGATGAAGTAATAAAATCACCTGTCTTCTCGTCATACCAATAAGCGCCATCGGCCAAATGCCCGCCGGGTAAAATGGCTCCGCGATCTTTCAATGAAACAGAAATTACTTTTGATCTTCCATTTGTGAATAGCTTCAACTGATCAGTTATAGTAGTAGATAATAAATACTTCGGCGACTTCTCCCCTTCCTTATCATCGCTTCCAACAGTGGTGTAATAATTATCTTCAACACAGTTTGTCATTTTCCTTTTCTGTTTATCATAAAAATCATTAGCGATTAATCCGTGATAAAATGGAACAGTTCCAGTATAAATTGAAGCGTGTCCCGGACCGGTGCTTGTGAAATCATAATTATAATGGGCAAAAGTAAAATTTGATCCATCATGCATTAATCTATTAAATCCATCGTGACCATAAAATTGATTAAAGCGTGATAGATATTCATACCTCATTTGATCTACCACAATTCCAACAACAAGCTTTGGTTTTGAAATTTCTTGCGCAGGAGTTATTTGTATAAAAATTAATTGAATTAGAATTGAAATAATTTGAATTTTGATTTTCATTAGTTCACCCTGTTCGTAATTTTTTATAATCTCATTTTTTCTATTCAAAATTAATCATTCTATGCTTATCAAAACTTAAGTTTTAACAGCTTATTCGGAATTAATAAAGAATTAATATTCCCAACTAAAAAGGATTTTCTTAAATTGATTTTAGAATTTTAATCTATTTATCATTTATATCAATTTATTAATAAGGAGAATAATTATGCCAATTAGAAAAGCAAATGCAGAATGGAAAGGCGATCTGAAAACAGGCAAAGGCGCTATCAACACTGAAAGCGGCTTGTTGGAAAACACTGCTTATAATTTTGTTTCAAGATTTGAAACAGGAGCCGAAACTAATCCCGAAGAATTAATTGGAGCCGCTCATTCAGCCTGTTTTTCAATGGCGCTTGCCAATGCTATTTCCGGTGCAGGATTTAAAGTCAATTCAATTAAAACCGAAGCGAAAGTATATATAGAAAAATTAGAGTCCGGTTTTACAATTACAAAAGTTGAACTTGATACTGTTGGTGATGTTGAAGGTATTGACTCCGCAACATTTTTATCCCACGCCGAAAAAACAAAAACTGGCTGCCCCGTATCAAAAGCATTAACAGGACCAACATTGGTTTTAAACGCAAGATTGAAATAGACAATTCGTATGTATACTGAAACCTCCGATGGCATTTCCTTCGGAGGTTTTTTGTGTTTCATCCTATTTTATTTCTACAATGCAAGTATTCTTTTGTGTCAATTGATCATTTTCACAAAAGCGGAGACCCAATACGAAATCAATGGATTCCCGTTTGCGCTGGAATGATAATATGAGTATTCCAGAAGTCTCTTCTTAATAATTAATTTTTTTAATGCAGTTTGGTTTACTGCTCACTCTGTCAATAAACCAATTTGGTGGAGTAACAATCATTCTCCGCTAAAACTCTGCGCTGATTCCTATCGAGGGTAAGATTCCGATGGAAGCGGATTCATCAACTTTCATTTCACGAAAATCCCAGCGTATGCCGCTTATATTTTTTCTGTTGTAAATATTTTGAATATCTACGTAAGTGATTAAAGTCCAGCCGATAAAATTCCATCTTCGGTCAACACGAAGATCAAGACTGTGATTATCAGGAAGCCGAAGTGAATTGTAATTCTCCACACTTTGTGTTCCATCTGTATTATAAGGTGTGTATGGTTTTCCGGTGGAGTATCTGAACTTAACGCTCGCTTCCCATTCATTATTAAAATTATACCCCCCGCTTAGGTTAAAAATCCAAGTTTGATCATAACTGCCTGTTCTGCTTACTCCGTCAAGCGGAATAAAATCAGCCTTACTATAAGTTAAACTCAACACTCCATAGAATGGCGTTTCGGAAAGTTTTTTCTGGGTGGAAAATTCCACTCCCCTTGCTGTTCCTGTACCAGAACTAACTAACGGCTCTAAACCGAATGCTGAAAAATTATCATCTGAGCCTGAATAACCTGCACCTGTATTTGCAAGCACAAGATATTCTCTCAACTCACTTGCAGGATAATCTTTATACTCTTTATAGAATCCTTCAATTTTAACTTGAGTGTCTTCAGAAATTCGATGTTCAGTTCCAATAACTAGCTGATTATTTTTTATGTAGTTTAATTTTCGCTTGTTGGGTGAATACGCAAACCATACATAAGACGGCGCCTGACTGTATATGCCGGCACTAAAATTTATGCTTGTCAATTCTGTTATTTGATATGAAAGAGAAAATCTTGGTGTGAGAACTGTTGCTTTCGATAATGGATTAAAATAATCTATTCTTGCACCAACGTTAGTAGTTAACCTTTCAAAAAAAACTGAATGAAGATTAAAATAACTGCTGAATTTATTAAAGTGATTGTCCGTAATAGATTGATTAACGGGCAAAGTGTCGCCAAAAGTTGTAATGAAAATTGGGAACAGTATATCATTTTTAACCCTGATAACTTTAAACCCCATTCCCGCATTAATTTCAAACTGTTTTGAAAATTTTATTGTTAAATCAGACTTTAATGAATTTTCTTCTTCTTTAGCAATGTTATTAAAAATAGGGTTAAGTATTGAATCACGCTGAGATGTATCGAAACTTGTATAACTCCTTCCGTAATTGACATCGATAAACCCGTTATGAAAAATATTTCTGTACTTAAGATTTGTAAAGTATTGTTTTTGATCGCTGCCAAGTATTCGGCTGTTATCATAGCGTTGATCTTCAGTATCATTAAAATATTTAACGTTATCATAAGCGCCGACAAATAAAAATGAAATAGAGTTTTTCTCATTTATTTTAAAGTTAAATTTTGATAGAAGATCATAGTACTCTGGAACAAAACCAAAACCGGCAGCTTTAAAAATAAAATCGAGATAACTTCTTCTAATTGAAAAAATAAAATCTGAATTTTCTGAAAATGGACCTTCAAGATTTAAACCAAACTGAGAGGCAGAAATTGTAGCTTTGCCGCCGAACCTGTCATCGCGTCCGTTTCGTAAATCAATACTTAGCACCGAAGAAAGTTTGTCACCGTAAAGCGAAGAAAAACCCCCCGTTGAAAATGAAGTTTCTTTTACAAAATCGAGATTGATATAACTTAACGGACCGCCGGTTGCCCCCTGCGTACCGAAGTGATTTATGTTTGGAACTTCAAGCCCATCAATAATATAAAGATTTTCCGAAGGTGCGCCGCCGCGAACTATCAGGTCATTTCTTCCTGCATCAGCTTGCGCAACACCCGGCAAGATTGATAAAGCACGAATCACATCTTCAAAGCCGCCGGGGCTCCTTCTAATCTCTTCGTAATTAAATTTTCTAATGCTGTTTACTTCATAAGGATCGTTGTTGAAATAATCACTGGTTACAGTTATTCCTTCAAGTTCGATAACTTGCTCCTGAAGTTCAAAGTCAATTTGTAAAGGTTTTGCACTCATAACAACTACGCTCGTGTTTGTAACCGAAGAAAACCCAACTGATGAAGCCCGCAGTTGGTAAGTGCCCGGAGGAATATTTTCAATTCTATAATTGCCATTAATATCAGTGGCTGCACCGAAATTAGTTTCGAGAATTATTACATTGGCTCCGATTACAGGCTGTTGAGTAATGCGGTCGAGAATTCGACCGTAAATGCTGGAACTTTCAGTCTGTGCATCTAAAAAATTTTGATAAAGAAAAATGAGTACTGTTATGATAAAGTATTTTGTCATGATAATTTTATTTTTTAGTTCAACTTATAAAGAAAGATTCAATATAGATTTGATTGAGCTCAATAATTTTACTTTTGAATTACTTATATTTCACTGCAAGTAATTCAACAAATTAAAAATTTCTAATTTACAGAAAATACTAAATTCGGTTTTAGAATGGAACCGCATACAATATTGAATAATAACCACATAACTTCTGAGGAATTAAAATCTCTGCTAAATAATCCCTCCGATCAATTTAATTGGCTGATCAAATTTGATGCTGAGGGTGAGAAAATTTTCTATTCAGATAATTTCCATCTTATCACCGGTTATTCTCCTGACGAACTAAAAACCCCTCATTTTAAAAATAATTTAATTGTGATGCCGGAATATTATTCTGCAGTAAAAAGTGAATTTAACAAGTTTTTTAATTCTGATTCTTCAAATAATTTAGTCATTCAATATAAAATTCTGACAAAAGATAAAAAGATATTATGGCTGAGTGAAACCGTTAAAGCAATAAGAGATAACAACGGCAAAATAATAAGCTGTCTCTGCTGCTCGAAAAATGTTACCGAATATGTTGAACAGCTTGATAAAATGAGTTCTTACATCAATGAACTCCGTGCAAGCATTCATGCCAAGGATGGGTTTATATCAGTTTTATCGCACGATCTTCGCGCACCCTTTACAAGTATTCTTGGCTTTTCCGAAATACTGCTTAACGAAACTCATCTCAGCGAAGCTGATAAAAACGAATATCTTAGTTACATAAATCAATCATCGCAAAACCAGCTTCAGCTCATAAATTATATGCTGGAATGGTCACGTTTGCAAATGAACAAAATGAAACCCGATATACAACGAATTCAATTACAGAGTGTTGTTTTCAATTGTGTCTCTTTTTTGACAGGAAATGCTATTAGAAAGAACATAGACATTAAGGTAAATGTTGAAAGCACTCTATACGTGGATGCCGACGAAAGATTATTGGTTCAGGCAGTGTTTGGTTTGTTAAGCAATGCAATAAAATTTTCGCACGAAAATCAAACCGTGGAAGTAAACGCCGGAGTTTATGATGAAAAGTTTGCCGAGCTTTCGGTCAAAGATGAGGGTGTTGGGATTTCTGATGTTCACAAGCTTAAACTTTTTAAGATAGATAAATTATTTTCAGTAGAAGGAACCAAAGGTGAAAAAGGAACCGGGCTCGGCTTGACTCTCGTGAAAGAAATTATTGAAAAACTTGGCGGTCAGATCTGGTATTTCTCAGAGCAAAATAAAGGCAGTGAATTTCACGTAACAATTCCTAAATCAAAAGAAACTATCTTGATAATTAATGATGATTTATCTTCCCTCGATAAAATGAAGGAAATCATAACTTCAAACTTTCCAACTTACTCTTTAATCTGTGCTGATAATGGTTATTTTGGACTTGATCTGATTAAGGAAAAGGTCCCTCGTTTAATAATTGTTAATCATGATCTTCCTCTGATGAATGGTCTGCAATTAATTCAGGAGATACAAAAAAATGAAAAGAATTTCGCTATCCCCATTATTGTTCTGGCAGAATTTATTTCTGATGAATTGATTGCACATTATAAAGCTGCCGGAGTAAATTGTATTATAAAAGATTTATTCAATCAAACTGAATTAATAACTAAATTAAATGAAACTCTCATCAATGAACTTTCTCCAAATTGATTACTAAGGAATTGCTCTCCTGCTGCACATAAAATTGTTCAAGGCACTTCTGAAAATTTTGACTAATAAATCTTTATCTTTCAGAAGTTCTTAAAAAAATAATAGAATTTGAACTCATTTAATCAATAAATAATCGGAGGTAATTTTGAATATTGCTGTTATTGGTACCGGATATGTTGGATTAGTTACAGGAACTTGTTTTGCAGAAACAGGCAATAACGTAGCATGTGTTGATATTGATCTTAAAAAAATAAAGATGATGAAATCCGGTAAAGTCCCGATTTACGAACCGGGACTTGATATTTTGTTTGAAAGAAATATTAAAAATGGCAGATTAAGTTTTACGAGTAATTTACACGATGCAGTCAGGCACTCTTCTATAATATTTTTATGTCTGCCTACCCCTCAGGGAGGGGACGGAGCTGCAGATCTTAAGTATGTCCTCGGCGTTGCAGAAGATCTCGGAAAATTTTTCAAAGCTGAACCAAACATTGGATTTAAAGTGCTTGTTGATAAAAGTACTGTCCCGGTTGGTACAAGTGAAAAAGTTCGATCCCTTGTTAAAAAACACGCACCGGATTTTGAATTTGATGTTGCAAGCAACCCGGAATTTTTACGTGAGGGCATGGCTGTTGAAGATTTTATGAAACCGGAAAGAGTTGTAATTGGAACCAGTAATGAAAAGACAAGGGAATTAATCGACCTTCTTTACGAACCCTTTGTAAGAAGCGGCAATCCAATTTATTTTATGGACGAGAAGTCGGCTGAGATGACCAAATATGCCGCTAATTCATTCCTTGCAACTAAAATTTCTTTTATGAACGAGATCGCTAATCTCTGTGAGCTTACCGGAGCCGAAGTTGAAAAAGTTCGAATCGGGATAGGTTCTGATTCAAGAATCGGAAAGAGATTTCTTTTCCCCGGCGTTGGCTACGGCGGTTCTTGTTTTCCAAAAGACGTTATTGCTTTGGTAAATACTGCGAATGAAAATAATTATGATTTTAAAATTCTCAAATCAGTTGTTGAAGTAAATGATAATCAAATAAAATTATTTTATAAAAAAATTGCGGGCCATTTCGGTTCGATAAAAGGAAAACATTTTGCTCTTTGGGGTTTGGCATTTAAACCAAACACCGACGATGTTCGTGAAGCTCCTGCAATAAAACTTATCCAGCTTCTTAAAAAGGCTGGGGCAACAATTTCGGCATATGATCCTGAGGCAAAATCTACTACGGAAGCTGTTATTGGAGATGCAATCACATATGCTAAAACTTCTTATGAAACTCTTGACAAAGCAGATGCCTTGGTTATTGTCACCGAGTGGAATGAATTTAGAACTCCTGATTTTGATATAATAAAATCAAAACTAAAAAATCCATTAATCTTCGATGGAAGAAATCTTTATGATCTCGATAAAATGAAAGATCTTGGGTTTATTTATTATTCTATTGGAAGAAGAGTTATCAAGTAGATATTATAAAAAATATGTTAAACCAAACTGAACTTAAAACACTGAATAAGGGCGAGGCTGTAAATCATTTTCTTTTAGTCAGGAAAGTTGAAACAAGGCTGACCAAAACAAATAAAGAATATTTGTATCTCGAACTTTCGGATGCGAGTGGTTCCATAAGTGCAAATATTTGGGATAATGTTGATTCGATAGCTTCCATGCTAAATGCGGGTATTGTTGCGAAAGTAAAAGGCACAATTGACGATTATCAGGGAACACCCCAGCTTAAAGTTAATTCAATATTACCTGCTCGTGCAGATGCCGGAATTTCTGTTTCGGATTTTCTTCCTCAGTCAAAACGAAAACTTGATGAAATGAAAACCGAGTTCGAAGCAAGAATAAATGATATTGAAAACAAATATTTGAAAGCACTTCTTCAATCCATTTTTAATGAAGAAAGATTTAAAAAATTTTCTTCCGCGCCGGCAGGCAAATCGTGGCATCATAGTTATATTCATGGACTTCTTGAACATACGCTGGAAATAATTCGTATATGCGATCTGATGTGCGAGATTCACTCTGAACTCAATCGTGATCTTCTTATCACCGGTGCGATGCTGCACGATTTCGGAAAGACAGAAGAATTGTCATTCGAATCTGGTTTCGATTATACAACAAAAGGAAGATTACTCGGGCACATCGTTATCTCTGCAATGCTGGTTGATAAAGCGGCTGATGAAATTAAAAATTTTCCGCCTGATTTAAAAGATTGCCTGATTCATCTAATATTAAGCCATCAGGGAAAACTGGAATTTGCCACCCCCGTCGTACCAAAAACTCTTGAGGCAATCGCCCTTTATCAAGCAGATGAATTAAGTGCGAAAGTGAATGCTTACAAAAATGCTTTAAACGAAATCAAAACTGCCACAGGCTGGACAAAATATCTTAGTCTTATTTCCACAGAACTTTATAATCACGGAATTTCTTCCTCACAGGAGGCAGATCAAAACAAAACTCTTTTCGACTAATTGAAAGGATCGTATATGCTTAACTATTCTAAATCTCTCTTTCTTTTTTTTATTGTTGTTTGTCTGATCTTTCTAAACACTCTATTAAATGCTCAATCATTAGATGAACTATTAAAGGATGGGGATAAGTTTACCGAGGAATTTAATAATCAGAAAGCACTGGATACATATTTGAAGGCAGATAAAATGTTTCCAGATCAGTGGGAAGTTAAATGGAGAATCAGCCGCGCTTATATTGACATCGGTGAACATATGCCCGAAAAAACCGACGAACAAAAAGATGCTCAACTTGCTTTTTATCAAAAGGCGCTAAGTTATGCAGAAAGTTCTGTTAAGCTTGCACCCGATCAATCTATTACTTATATCAGAAGAGCAGTTGCCAATGGACGAATTGCTTTGTTCAAAGGAGTTTTTTCTGTGGGTGGAATTGTCACTCAGGTAAAAGAAGATTGTGAAAAAGCTATTAAACTTGGTAATGGCGGTAATTATGTTCAGTCACTTGCTCATTATGTCCTTGGCAGAACCCATGCAAAAGTAAGCGAAAAATGGGCACCTGCAAGAGCTGTGCTTGGACTTGGCTGGGCTGATCTTGAAATTGGAATAAAGGAATTAAAAAAATCCACCGAGCTTTATCCAAACTTCAGAATGTTTTATCTCGATCTTGGCAAGGCTTATATTGAAGATGGTCAGGATGACAAAGCTAAAGATGTACTTAATAAGCTTATCAACAGTCCGAAGAAAGATGAGGACGATGATAAATTTTTAAGTGAAGCTAAACAGCTTTTAAAAGAATTATAAATTGAAAATTGAAATTCCTAAAGAAGTTGTCAATATTCTTCAGGAGGCTCAATCAGTAACGTTTTTTACGGGAGCCGGAATATCAGCCGAAAGTGGTATTCCGACTTTCCGCGGTAAGGATGGAATCTGGAATAAACTAAAACCTGAAGAACTTGCAAGTTTCGATGCCTTTCTGAAAAACCCCGACCTTGTGTGGGAGTGGTACAATCACCGTAAACAAATTATTCATAATACGAAACCAAATGCTGGACATTTTGCGATAGCGGAATTGCAAAAATATTTTTCAAAAGTTACTGTAGTTACACAGAACATTGATAACCTTCATCGAAGAGCAGGTAGTAAAAATATTTTTGAACTTCACGGAAACATTGAACGAAATTACTGTTCAGTTTGCAAGGAACCATTTAGAAAAGAGCTTGATTTTTCAGTAGGGATTCCTCATTGCCAATGCGGTGGGATGATCAGACCGGATGTTGTTTGGTTTGGTGAAATGCTGCCACAAGATCAGTTTGATGGTGCTGAAAAAGCCGCTTCGAGCAGTGATGTATTTTTCGTTGTTGGAACATCCGCCGCAGTTTATCCTGCCGCCGGGTTAGTATTTACGGCGCAAAGATCCGGAGCCTATTTAATTGAAATTAATATTGAACCAACGGAAATAAGTCAGATTGTTAACTATACTTTTATTGGTGAATCCGGAAAAATTCTTCCTCTAATTTTAGAAAAACTAAAATCAGATAATTTTTCTATTCATTCCTAAATTCGTTTCCTATTAATGTGCCCCGAATAATATTCTAATAATGTTTAAACATTATTAATAAAACCTTAACGATGCGGGAAATAAAAAGTTATCAATTTTTCTTACCTGTCAACACACTCAAGACGGTTGTGAAAAAAACTGCACCGATTATTGCCCAGATAAACTGAAAATTTCTTCCAGCTAAATCTAAGGTAAAGAACTCCGGCAGATCAAACACCGAGGCGATCCAATTACCCAATGCAGCCCCAATGAATCCCACAAGCACTGATATAATGCACCCGCCTCTGCTGAATCCTGTTAATAACTTAGCAATCGAACCTGTAATACCTGCTATAATAATTAATAGCAATAATTGAAATACTGACATAAATAACCCTCTATGAAATTTATTGTTGACGAAATATAGAGATATTTTTTGTTATCATTTGAATTTTTATGATAATTGGTACAAAAAAAAATTATAATAATTATGCCGCTTGAAAAAGGATTTATACAAATATACACTGGGAATGGGAAGGGCAAATCTACCGCCGCAATTGGGCTTGCTGTTCGTGCCGCAGGAATTGGACTAAAAATTTACATCGCACAGTTCATGAAAGAATTTCCTTACAGCGAATTAAATAGTTTAACGCACTTAAGTGAATGGATAACTATCGAGCAATTTGGCGGTGATGATTTTGTTTATAAAAAGCAAATGCCCGGCAAAGTTGAATTGGATAAAGCAAAACTTGGATTAGCAAAAGCAAAAGCCAAAATGCTTAGCAAAAAATATGATATAGTAATACTTGACGAAGTTTGTGTTTCAATTTATTTTGGTCTCTTTAGTGATGAAGAGATACTGACATTTATGAAAATGAAACCGGAAAATGTTGAGTTGATATTAACCGGAAGATATTGCCCCGACAAACTATTAGAAAAAGCTGACCTTGTCACCGAAATGAAGGAGATCAAACATTATTATCAGGAGGGTGTTTTATCAAGAAAGGGAATTGATTCCTAAGATAAGTCAGGGTTTTTCTGCGGGCCTCGGGGGAATGAATTCTTACTCTGTAAAAATTGGGACAAATATTAAGTTGAGCAGGGGATAATTAAATTCAAGCTCGCCTGATATTCAACCATTAACTCCAATTTCAATTACCAAATTTTAATCCTTGCTTCCAATTATATTTAATTATATTTTTAAGCGTCCTTAAAAATATAATTAGAATACCTTAAATGGATAATATTTCACAAGAAGATTATTTAACGGCGATTTACCGCAATCTTGATGAAGCGGGAGAAATAAAACCAAATTTGCTTGCATCAAAACTTGAGATTTCAAATGCTGCGGTAACGGATATGCTTCGTAAACTATCTCGGGATGGTTTTGTTGATTATCAAAAATATAAAAGCATAAAGTTAACAGCCGAAGGGGAATCCTATGCTAAAAACATGCTTCGCCGTCACAGAATTTGGGAAGTGTTTCTTCATCAGACTTTAGGAATGCCGTGGGATAAAGTTCATGATGAGGCGGAAAAACTTGAACACTCATCTTCAAATGATTTGATCAATCTTTTAGAACAATTCTTAAATTACCCCAAAGTTGATCCGCATGGCTATCCGATTCCTGATAAAAATGGACGAATAAAAAAATCAAAATCTGTTATTGCCATATCAGAATTAAAAGAAAATGATTCTGCAAATGTGATCCGGGTTAATGATGATGTAAAAAATTTATTATCATATATGACCAAAATTGGAATTACGCTTGGCAAAAAAATCACCGTAAAAGATAAACTTGAGTATGACGGCTCCGTATTGATAAAAATAGACAGCAAAGAAATAAATCTTAGCAGCAAAATTGCTTCAAACATTTTTGTTGAAAAAATAAAACAGGTAATGAATGAATGAACCATTAGTGCTTTTAATTATTGGAATTCTGGTGGCTTTAATTTTTGTGATCGTATTCTACCCAAACAAAGGTATAATGGCAGTTTGGAAAAAGTCTAAATATGCAAACAAAAAAATCTTAATAGAAGATGCTTTAAAATATCTCTACGACTGCGAGTACAACAGAACCAATTGCACGCTAAATAGTATTGCAGGCAATCTTTCTATTTCGGCAGACGATGCCGCAGACATTATCTCAAGACTTGAATCAATGGGCCTTGTTTCGGCTAAAAAAAATGAGCTTGAATTAACTTCTGACGGAAGATCATATGCACTTCGTATTGTTCGTATCCATCGTTTATGGGAAAAATATCTTGCTGACGAAACAAGTGTAAAAGAAGATGAGTGGCATTTGAAGGCAGAGGAATTAGAACACACCCTAACAACCGAGCAGGCTAATCAACTTGCAGCACGGATCGGTAATCCTGTATTCGATCCGCACGGCGACCCCATTCCATCGGCTTCTGGTGACATTCCTGAAAAAAAAGGAAAGCCTTTGACCGAAATGAAAGCTGGTGAGTTTGGAAATATAATTCACATTGAGGACGAACCTCATTCAATTTACAGCCAGATACTTGCCGAAGGGCTGTATCCGGGAATGCAGATTCGAATGATTGAACTTTCTGATAAACGTATAAAGTTTGTTGCAAACGGCGAAGAATGTATCCTCTCCCCTTTGATCGCTAAAAATATCACAGTCGGGATATTAAAGTTTGAAAAGCAAGTCGAAGGGAAATTTAAAACTCTTTCCTCATTAAAAATAGGTGAAGAGGGAACCATACTTGGAATAGCAAAAGCACTTCGCGGTCAGCAGCGAAGAAGATTAATGGATTTGGGAATTGTGCCGGGAACTAAAATTGAAGCAGAACTTGAAAGTTTTTCCGGGGATCCAGTAGCATATAACGTTCGCGGCACTACTGTAGCTTTGCGGAAGCAGCAGACTGATAAAATTTATTTATTGAATGAAGACGAAAAATAAAAATGGCTAATGTTGATTTAAATAATTGCGCAAATTGTCCCGTCCATAATATGGGAAATTTGAAAAAACTCGGTATAGATATGAACAGTTTTGATTTTGTTGTTGCTCTTGCGGGTAATCCAAACACAGGCAAGAGTACTGTGTTTAATTATCTAACCGGATTGCGGCAGAACACAGGCAATTGGCCCGGTAAAACAGTTACGCGAGCAGAGGGTGGGTTTGAATACGGCGAGAAAAAATTTAAGCTTGTTGATTTACCTGGAACTTATTCACTTCTTTCTACAAGTACAGATGAAGAAGTCGCACGTGATTTTATTTTGTTCGGGCAGCCGGATGTAACTGTAATAGTTGTTGATGCAACTCGAATTGAAAGAAATCTAAATCTCGTACTGCAAATTTTAGAAATTACTGATCGGGCAGTAATGTGTTTAAATCTTATGGATGAGGCAAAAAGAAACGGAATTACTGTTGATAATAGAACTTTAGCAAAAGAATTGGGGATCCCAGTTATTCCAACATCTGCAAGGCGGGGTGAAGGGATGATTGAATTACTTAATGCAATTAATGAAGTCGCTGCCGGGAAATATGTTTGTAAGCCGTACAGGTTAAAAACTAATCAAAATGAGTTAAACTTTGCTATAGAAAAATTAAGCAAGGAAATAGAATTAGAATTTCCCGGCTTACCAAATTTACGATGGGTAGCATTACGATTACTTGAAGGCGATCAAAGTATTATTGATGCCATTCGCAGCGGTGATTTAGGAAATCTTAAAAAAGATCTAATCCCAAATGAAGTTGAGGAATGAAACAAAGTAATGAGAATGACTAACGATAGCACAAAACGAGAATCAATTTTAGCTACAGCAAATAATTTGCGCTGGGAGGTGGGAGAAAATCTTCATGACACCTTAATGGAATCTATTTACGAAAATGCCACCTCCATCGCAAGTAAGGTTGTAAGCTTTCCTGATAAGAAACCTGCGTTTAGTTTTGATAGAACTTTGGATAAATTACTTACGAGTAAGTATCTTGGTTTCCCAATAATGTTTTTAATACTTGCAGTAGTTTTCTGGATAACAATAGAGGGGGCAAATGTTCCGTCGGGTTTAATTGCAAACTTGCTCGTTGATACTTTACATCCGCTTTTTAAAGAATTTACTGGCTCTTTTATGCCTTGGTGGTTAAGCGGAGTGTTGATTGATGGCGCCTATCTTGCAATGGCGTGGGTTGTAAGTGTAATGCTTCCGCCAATGGCAATATTTTTTCCTGTTTATACCTTGCTTGAAGATTTTGGTTACCTTCCGCGAGTAGCTTTTAATATGGATCCACTTTACAAAAAAGTTGGTGCGCATGGAAAACAAGCATTAACAATGACAATGGGATTTGGCTGCAATGCAGCAGGAGTTGTCGCAACAAGAGTGATTGATTCTCCACGCGAAAGATTAATTGCAATCATAACAAACAACTTTTCTCTTTGCAACGGCAGATGGCCTACACAAATACTTATCGCAACAATTTTTATCGGCGGAGCTGCCCCTGCCTATATTGCAGGAATCGCATCAGCCGGAGCGGTTGTGTTTATTGCAGTTTTAGGAATTGCTTTTAGCTTGATAGTTTCGTGGGGGTTATCAAAAAGTTTATTAAAAGGTGAATCCTCTGCTTTTAGTTTGGAATTGCCGCCTTATCGTCCGCCAAGAATTCTGCATACACTTTACAGCTCTTTAATTGATAGAACAATTTTTGTTTTGTGGCGGGCAATAGTTTTTGCAATCCCTGCAGGCATGGTCATCTGGCTTGTTGCTAATATTATGATTGATGGAGTTTCAGTTGCAAATCATTTTATTGATTGGGCAAATCCAGTTGCATTTATATTTGGATTAAACGGAATAATTTTACTCGCATATATAATTGCAATTCCTGCAAATGAAATTGTAATCCCAACTGTTTTAATGCTCACTGTTGCAAACCTTGCTATATCTGGAATCGGCGGCGGCAGCGGGGTTATGTTTGAACTTGATTCAGTTACAGATACTGCAGCTATTTTACATGCGGGGGGATGGACATTATTAACCGGAATAAATTTGATGATATTCAGTTTACTGCATAATCCTTGCTCAACAACTATCTATACAATTTATAAAGAAACAAAAAGTGTGAAGTGGACTGCCATCTCAACGCTTCTACCGATTGCAATGGGTTTTACAATAACATTTTTTGTAACACAAGTCTGGCGATTGCTATTTTGAAACACAAGTTTTGCACAAAATATGATTGACAATAAAACTAAATCTCTTTGGCTTCATCATCTTCGCGATGAAGTTGACGCGGCATTTTTGTACAGAAAACTTGCTGGCTTAATTGCTGATGAAAAGAAAATTAAGATATACAATCAGCTTGCTGAAATCGAAGACAAACATGCCAAAGCGTGGAGCGACCTTCTTCAAAAAGAAAATATTAAAACTACTTATGAAGCCGTATCTGTTAAAGCAAAACTACTGGCATGGTTTTCTGAAAAATTTGGTCCGGGTTTATTAACAAACATGCTTTTAAAAGAAGAAGCCTCTGAAGTAAAAACATATCTTGCTTTATATAATTCGAGCCCTGTTGGGGTTACAAAAAATATAGCCCTCCGTCTTGCACGCGACTCTGCCGAACATGCAGATAGACTTATGCGCTCCGATGGAATCAAATCCGAACCCTGGCACAGTTCTAACTCGGGCGGTTTGCTGAGAAATATTGTTTACGGTTTTAATGATGGTTTAACTGCAAACTTCGGATTGATTGCCGGCATAATCGGAGCCAGTGCAGCACCGCATCTTATTCTTATTTCAGGCATCGCTGGTCTTACTGCAGATGCACTTTCAATGGGTTCATCAGGCTATCTTGCTGCGGTCAGTGAAAAAGAAGTTTTTGATTATGAACGTAAAATGGAAGCTGAAGAAATTAAACACATGCCTGAATTAGAAACTGAAGAACTTGCACTTATTTATGAGTCAAAAGGAATGAACAGTGAAGAAGCACATTCACGTGCTGTAGAAGCAATGAAAAACCCCGAACAGGTTCTCGAAGATAAAGTGCGCGAAGAACTCGGCATTATTAACAAACCATTTACTCCTTTTAAAGAAGGATGGGTTACGGGACTTTCAACCGCGGTAGGAGCACTAATACCTGTCTTTCCTTTCTTTTTTTTAGAAGGCTCAGTTGCAATAGCATCCTCTTTTATTATCTCGATGCTTGCGCATTTTGGAGTTGGTTCTGCAAGAAGTTTCTTTACTGGGCGGGGGATTTTCCGAAGCGGCTTTGATATGTTTGTAGTCGGCTTTGGTGTTGCCGCAGTTGGTTATTTTATCGGTGAATTAATCATTAAATTTTTATAGAGAATTTTTTATGACAAAATTAAAATTGCTTTCATGGAATGTTAACGGAATCCGAGCCGTTCAGAAAAAGGGATTTGTCGAATGGCTTCTAAAAGAAAATCCTGATATACTTTGTGTCCAGGAAACAAAGGCTCATCCTGAACAACTTTCAGATGAACTTTTAAATATTAATGGATATAACTCATACTTCTCTTCTTCGATAGTAAAGAAGGGTTACAGCGGTGTTGCTATCTACACGAAGGAGGAGCCAATAAAAGTTGAGCATGGTTTTGGAATTCCAAAGTTTGATGATGAGGGTAGAATTATTGCCGCCGAGTACAAAAATTTTACATTGATTAATATTTACTACCCAAACGGTAAAGCAAGCGCTGAACGGCTGCAGTACAAAATGGATTTTTATGATGCATTTCTTAATTACGCTAACAAACTCGTTGCGAAAGATAAACATCTTCTTATTTGCGGTGATGTAAATACAGCACATAAAGAAATTGATCTTGCGCGGCCAAAAGAAAACGAAAAAACTTCCGGATTTCTTCCAATTGAAAGGGAGTGGATGGATAAATTTTTCTCTTATGGTTATCATGATACTTTCAGGATGTTTAACAGTGAGCCGGAACAATATTCCTGGTGGGACATGGTAACACGCGCCCGCGATAGAAATGTGGGCTGGAGAATAGATTACTTTTTTGTTTCCGATAATTTTAAGAAAAATGTCAAAGATGCTTTCATCCTACCCGAAGTCATGGGTTCAGACCATTGCCCAGTCGGCTTAGAAATAGAATTATAATTATCCTCATTATCGAATGGTTTTTTCTTTTATTTAATATTTTTAT
>DAOLIQ010000023.1:0-1133 GCA_035328465.1 Ignavibacteriaceae bacterium
CCGGTTGTTCCAAGAAAAATAAAAGAACCAATAGGTTTATTTGCATCCTGCAATCCGGAACGAGAACGACGGATAGCATTTGAAACAGCAGAAACAGCTTCATCCTGCCCAATAACTCTATGATGAAGTTCATCTTCTAATTTTAAAAGTTTGCTTCGCTCGCTTTCCAACATTTTACTAACAGGAATTCCTGTCCACTTTGCAACAACTTCTGCAATATCTTCGGCATCAACTTCTTCTTTCAACATTTTTTTATCCTGCTGAGCCTGTGCAAGTTTTTGTGTTTCTTCTTTTAATTGTTTTTCAAGATTTACAATTCTGCCGTAACGAATTTCTGCAACTTTGCCCAGATCGCCATCACGTTCAAACTTATCAGCTTCCTGTTTTAGATTTTCAATCTCACTTTTCATTGTACGGATTTTCTGAATCTTCTGTTTCTCAATATCCCAATGAGTGCGCAGTGTAGATCGTTCAGAATTTAAATTGCTTAACTCATCCTGTAATTCTAGAAGTCTTTTTGCAGAAGCATCATCTTTTTCTCTTCTCAACGCTTCACGTTCAATTTCAAGTTGTTTAACTTTTCGTTCAAGAGTATCAAGCTCTTCGGGCATAGAATCAATTTCAATTCTAAGTTTTGAAGCCGCTTCATCAATTAAATCAATTGCTTTATCAGGAAGAAATCTGTCTGTGATATATCTTTCAGAAAGTTGAGTTGCGGCTACAATTGCGCCATCTGTTATACGAACCCCGTGATGAACTTCGTATCGTTCTTTAAGTCCTCGCAAAATTGATATTGTATCTTCTTCAGATGGTTCACCAACAAGAACAGGCTGGAATCTTCTTTCAAGTGCAGCATCTTTTTCAATATGTTTTTTATATTCATCAAGAGTTGTTGCGCCAATTGCATGCAGCTCACCACGAGCCAAAGCAGGTTTTAAAATATTTGCAGCATCCATTGCGCCCTGTGTTGCGCCCGCACCAACAAGTGTATGAAGTTCATCGATGAAAAGAATAATCTCTCCATTTGATTGCTGAACTTCTTTAATAACAGCTTTTAATCTTTCTTCAAATTGTCCGCGGAATTGCGTTCCCGCAACAAGCGCGCCCATATCAAGTGCAACAATTCTTTTTGT
>DAOLIQ010000023.1:1233-38489 GCA_035328465.1 Ignavibacteriaceae bacterium
GGATTTTGTGATGTAACTCTTTGTGTTCCGCGAATATCTTTTAAAGCTGTTAGAATATCTTTGTAAGTAATTCCGTTGTCGCGTAATAGTTGTCCGGCTTTTCCTTTATCGTTGGATAAAGCAAGTAAGATATGTTCTGTTGAAACATAATCATCTTTTAAGTTGCGTGCCTCTTCAGCGGCAACATCAAATATCTTTGCAAGTGATTGGGACATCTGCTGATTACCCAGACCAGTTCCGCTTACTTTGGGAAGTGTTTCAAGAAGTTGAACAACTTTTAATTTAACAGCGTTAAAGTTTCCGCCCGTTTTCTTAATAACATTCTCAGCAACATTCCCGCTTTCCTGAACAATAGCAGCAAGAACATGCTCTCCTTCAACGATCTGGTTATTGTAATTTTGTGCAATCTCAATTGCACTTTGCACGACTTCCTGTGCTTTTACAGTTAGTCTATTTAAATTCATAAAAAAAGTCCATCTCCTAACATCTTCCCTAAGAGAAGATGGATAAGAAAAATTATTCTATTTAAGCACTTAATCATCATTCAATTTTAATAAGCAAATTATTTTTGCTCCCCTCCTTTGGAGGGGTTGGGGGAGGCCACATACAATTCACTCGCATCGGTTAACATTTTGTTTAATCTGTTCACAAGTTTATGCGGATCTTCAAGATTACCTTCAAGCAGCAATGCTGATTCATAAAGTTGTTCCGTTGTATCCGCAATAAATTGGTCGCTTTCATTTTTCTTAAATACATGAATCAGGTTTTTAATAAGCTTATGATCTTTATTAATTTCCATCAATCTTTTTTGCGGCGGCATTGCCATTCCCTGATTAGACATCTTCAAAATCTTTTGCATTGTTGACGACATTGTATCATCAGGATTTATCAAACAGGAAGGACTTCCTTTTAATCTTTTAGATTCGTGAACTTCAGTAACGCTGTCACCAAGAATTTCTTTCATCTTCAACAATAACTTTCCAAATGCTTTATCATCTTCTTTGCTGAACTTTTCTTTTGGCTCTTCATTTTTTTCAACATCTTCAAGTTTATCAAGATCTTTTAAGTTTACACCGTCAACAGACTTGAAATCAAAATCTTTATGCTTACGGATTGATGAAACAACAAATTCATCAACAGGATCATATAGGTAAAGCACTTCCAATCCTTTTGCTTTAAAAATTTCAAGATGCGGATTTAAATCGATTGCTTCTTTGCTAGTTCCAAGTGAGTAATAAATTTCTTTTTGATCTTTCTTCATTCTTCCAACATAATCCTCAAGCGAAACTAGTTCTTTTTCATCTTTACTAACTGAAGAGTTAAATCTTAAAAGCTGTTGGTACTTATCTGCATTACTAAAATCCATATAACCAAGTTTAAAAATTCTTCCATGTTCTTTCCAGAATTCGGCATATCGTTCTGGAGAATCTTTTGCAACCTTAATTAAATCAGAAAGAATATTGCTTGTAACACTCTGTGCAATTTTTGTGAATATGATATTTTCCTGCAGCGTTTCGCGGGATATATTAAGCGGCAAATCTTCAGAATCAACAACACCCTTAACAAAACTTAAATACTCTGGCAGCAATTCTTTGTTCTGATGCTGGATTAATACTCTTCTTACATATAAGTCCAATCCGTAATCGTCACGATTAAATCTCCAATACTCGTAGCTTTTTTTAGGAATGAACAACAAAGAATTAAACTGTATCGGGGCATCAACAGAAGTATGAATTGTTTCAAAAGGTTCTTCGGTATCGTAAGTTAAAAATTTGTAGAACTCATCATATTGTTCTTTTTTCAGATTAGATTTTGGTTCACGCCAAATTGCGGCAATTGTATTAATTTTTTCATTCTCTAAATAGATTGGAAAAGAAATGAAGTTAGAATGTTTTTTGATAATGGATTCCAAACGATATTTCTCGGCAAATTCTTTTGCATCATCTTTCAAAAAGATTTCAATTGTCGTTCCGCGATTTATCTCTCCATCAATATCAGAAATTTCATAATCACCAAGTCCATCAGATTTCCATTCAACTGCAACTTCATCTTTTTTATAAGATTTTGTTTTTATCACAACTTCTTTTGCGACCATAAACACGGAGTAAAAACCAATTCCGAATCTTCCGATTATATTGTTTATTGCATCTTTGTTTTCGGAAAGCTGCTTCAAAAATTCTTCTGAACCAGATTTAGCAATCGTTCCAATATTTGCAATCATTTCATCGCGAGTCATTCCAATTCCTGTATCAGAAATTGTAATTGTGTTTTTCTTATCATCAAATCCGATTTTTATTTCTAACGTCAAATCTTTGTCTGCAATATCAGTTCCCTTATTTGATTCAAAGCGTAGTTTATCCAAAGCATCTGATGAGTTGGAAATTAACTCACGCAGAAAAATATCCTTGCTTGTGTAAAGAGAGTGAACAAGAATATCTAATAGTTTTTTAGTTTCTGCTTTAAACTCAAATTTTGTTTTGTGTGTCTCGGTCATTGGTTCTCCTTTTTTTTTCGGTCATTGCGAATACCTACTTGTCGGGATGAAGCAATCTGTGTTGTATTGTAGATTGCTTCGTCGAAGACTCCTCGCAATGACGTTATTCTTTTCTTAGTGATTTTAATTTTTTAAATAATTCTTTTTCTTCTTTTGTTAAATTTTTAGGAATCGTTACATGAATTTTTACAAACAAATCTCCTCTTGATCCACCGTTTCTCTGTCCCAGTCCTTTTAATCTTAAAGTCTTTTCTGACTCAGTTCCTTCTGGAATTGTAATACTAATAGTTTTTCCGTCAAGCGTAATGATTTTTTCACTACCGCCAAGAACAGCGGTGTATAAATCAATATCAAGATTATAATAAAGATCATCTTCCTTTATTTCATAAAACGGATGCTGAAGAATATGGATATTTAGATATAAATCTCCTTTTGTACCATCCACAGTTTTTGATCTACCCAATCCTTTTAATCTAAGCTTCTGCCCATCTTTTGTTCCAGGATTTATTTTTATTTTTAATTTCTTTCCCTCAACACTGATTGTCTTTTCGCTTCCGACAAAAGCCTCTTCAAGAGTAACATTCATGATTGCTTCAACATCAACTGCAGTTTTTTGCTGCTGTGTTCTTCCGCCAAATCCACCGCCACGACCGCCAAAAAATGACTCAAAGAAATCAGAAAATCCCCCACCCATTCCTCCAAATATATCATTTATGTTTCCATTAAATTCATAAGTTGATCCAGATCCTGTCGGTCTCCTACCTCCACCACCAAAGTGAGTGTAGAAATCATCAAACCCTTGTCCACCAGTGTGTTGATATTGATTCCAGTTTGAACCAAGAGTATCATATTTTTTTCTTTTATCAGGATCGCTTAAAACTTCATTGGCCTCAGTAATCTCTTTAAATTTTTCCTCGGAAGATTTATTTCCTGCATTACGATCTGGATGATGTTTCATTGCAAGCTTGCGGTAAGCCTTTTTTATTTCATCCTGCGTTGCAGATTTATCTACACCAAGTATTTTATAATAATCTTTGTATTCCATTTTAAACCCGAATAAGAAAATTTCTTATTCTAAATTTAGATAAAATAATTTTGTCAACCTGAACTTGTTTCAGGTTCTTATGTGACTTTTGGATTACGGAACAAGTCCGGAATGACAAACAAAATTTAGACAAAAGAAAAGGGTAACCAAACAGTTACCCTTAATTCACATCCTCATCTACTCTTAGCTTATTTAACTTTTATTTCAATTTCTTTTGGCTTTGCTTCTTCAGCTTTTGGGATAGTTATTGTTAACTGTCCGTTATTGAATTCAGCATTGATTTTATCAGCCTGAATTAATTCAGGTAGATTAAATGATCTAAAATATTTGCCGTAAGATTTTTCAATTCGATGACACTTTGCATCTTTTGTTTCTTCTTCCTGTATTCTCTCCCCACTTATATTTAGCTTACCATTTGTAAAAGATATTTTTACATCTTCCTTCTTGATTCCAGGTAAATCAATTTTCAAAGAAAAATTATCTTTGTTCTCGTAGATGTCAGTAAGCGGCATCCAAACTGCGTTTTCGTATTCATCATCAACATCTTTGCTCTTTGAAATACCAAATCGGTTTTCAAGTGAGTTGAACATCTTACTAAATTCTCTTTCGAAATCAATAAGATCTCTTACCGGGTTGAATTTTACGAGTGTCATTTTATATCTCCTTATTTTTTGTTTTAGTTTATTTTGATTATCAATTTCAGGATAGGAATTACAACCAGCGTGCCGAAACTATTTATTCCCATAAACTATTATATTATAATTAGTTATGGGAATTTTCAGATAAATGTAGGGAATCGCCATATTGTCGGATATGTTGTCAAATGTGTTCAAGAATGCCCATAATCGTCAATAATGTATGACAATATTACTGATTGTAAACTATTATTAGGAAATAACAAAAAATTGATAAGCCTTCTTAAATTAACTATTTTTGCATCTTATAAATTGAGCATTATAAAAAATGAAAGAAGATACAATTGTAGCATTAGCCACTCCGGCTGGAGTTGGAGCTATTTCTGTTATTCGGGTTAGTGGTCCACAATCATTTTGGGCTGTTGATAATATTTTTAATGGCAAGACTAAAATAGATGATGCAGCATCGCATACATTGCATTATGGTGATATTAAAAATCAAGATGATGAGCATATTGATGATGTTTTGGTATCTGTTTTTAGGGCGCCAAACTCATATACCGGAGAGGATAGTGTTGAAATAAGTACACATGGAAATCCATTAATTACACAAAGAATAATAGATCTTTTAATATCAACTTCTAATATTAGGTTAGCTGAGCCGGGCGAGTTCACTAAGCGAGCTTTCCTGAATAATAGGTTAGATTTAGCTGAAGCAGAGGCTGTTGCAGATGTAATTAACTCAAGAACGGAGGCATCCCTGCGTGGTGCTAGAAATCAGCTCGATGGGATGCTATCGCAGAAAGTAAAAGAACTAAGAGCACAATTGCTTAATTCTTCTTCATTTGTGGAATTGGAATTGGATTTTGCAGAAGAAGATATTGAATTTGTTAATCAAAATGAGTTACTTAAAAGAATCGATTCTATCATAATCGAAATTGATACTCTGCTTGAGAGCTATGATTTCGGAAGAGTTATTCGGGATGGAGTTAATGTCGCAATTGTTGGAAGACCAAATGTTGGGAAGTCATCACTTCTAAACTATATCCTGAAAGAATCAAGGGCAATTGTAAGTGAAATACCGGGGACAACTCGTGATGTAATTCGTGAGGAGGTCTCGATTGAAGGAATATTATTTAGATTGTTTGACACCGCTGGAATTCGCATTTCTGAAGATACTATTGAAAAAGAGGGAATATTGCGAAGTCAGGAAACCGTGAGAACCGCAGATGTAATTATATTTTTGGAAGATGTTGAACAAAGCGAATCAAGGGATCTTTATTTAGATTTGTTGAACTTTACAAGTCCAAACAAAATTATTAAGGTTTTAAACAAGATTGATTTATTTAAAGAATCTCCCAAGCCAACCGATGTGAAAATATCAGCAAAAACAGGCGAGGGAATAGAAAATCTCTTTATTAAGCTGAAGGAAATAGCTATTGGAAGTGAGAGCTATACAGAAAAAACAGCGATAGTAACAAATCTAAGGCATCACAATTGTCTTAAAAAATCAAGAGAGAATCTTATTAACGCTCGGGAATCCATACTTAAAAAAATGAGCGGAGAATTTATTTCAGTGGATCTAAGAAATGCTGAAATGAATCTTGCTGAAATCATTGGGGAAATGACGTCAGAGGATATTTTAAATAATATTTTTATGAAATTTTGCATAGGGAAATAATCATCGAGTTTCACGTGAAACGGAAAAATGTTTGCATTTGACAATTAAAATTGTTTCACGTGAAAAATAGAAAATATACATTATGAAGAAGTTTGACATAGTTGTGGTTGGCGGTGGACACGCTGGAATTGAAGCAGCCTCCGCGGCTTCCAGAATGGGTTGCGCTGTTGGTTTAGTGACGATGGATAGATTTGCTCTCGGAAGAATGTCCTGTAATCCGGCTATTGGAGGAACAGCAAAAGGTCACTTAGTTCGCGAGATTGATGCACTTGGTGGGGTAATGGGGTTAATTGCAGATCAAACCGGAATTCAGTTTAGAATGCTAAACAAATCAAAGGGGCCAGCCGTTTGGTCACCGCGTTGTCAATCAGATAGAAAATTATATTCAGAAGAGGCATACCGAATAATTTCAAAGACCGAAAATTTAGAGATTGTTGAGGATTCGGCAATTGGTGTTATTGTAGAAAATGGTAAGGTTATTGGAATTGAAACTAAAAGCGGGAAAGAGCTAATGTGCAGGGCTTTGGTTCTTTCCTCTGGAACATTCTTAAATGGTTTGATGCATACCGGACTTAACAAAACTAGCGGCGGAAGATTTGGTGAGCAGCCGTCAACAGGTATTACAGAATCTTTAGCTAAACTTGGATTTGAATACGGTAGATTAAAGACGGGTACACCACCAAGACTGAAAAAGAATTCCATCAATTGGAGTATTTTAGAGGAGCAGCCCGGTGATGAAAATCCTCAGCCATTTTCTCATCAAACAGATTTATCTCAATTTCCATTTCTTCCACAAGTAAGTTGTCATATCACTTATACTGATAAAGAAGTTCATAGAATTTTAGAAAAAGGATTTGCCGAATCTCCTTTGTTTACGGGTTTGATTAAAGGAGTTGGTCCGCGTTATTGTCCATCAATAGAAGATAAGATTGTGCGATTTTCAGATAAAGAAAGACATCAACTTTTTCTAGAGCCGGAGGGTTTGGATTCCAATCAAATTTATTTAAATGGGTTTTCATCATCACTTGCGGCTGAGATTCAGCTTGAAGCTCTTCACAAAATTGTTGGATTGGAAGAAGTTGAAATGGTGCGTCCTGGTTATGCGGTTGAGTATGATTTTTTTCCACCCCACCAAGTTGATTTAACTTTAGAGACAAAACTGATTAAAGGTCTTTACTTTGCTGGACAAATAAATGGAACATCTGGATACGAAGAAGCTGCTGCTCAAGGATTAATTGCTGGAATTAATGCAGCATTAAAAGTTCAAGACAAGCCTGAGTTTGTTTTGAAAAGAAGTGAAGCATATATCGGAGTTTTAATTGATGATCTGGTTACAAAATCTACCGATGAACCTTACAGAATGTTTACCTCACGTGCAGAACATAGGCTTTTACTTCGCCAGGATAATGCGGACAGAAGATTGATGAAGTATGGCTATGAGTTTGGTTTGATCCCAAAAGATATTTTCAAAGATACAGAAAGCAGAGAAAAAACAATTATCAATGGTATCAATTATTGCCGTAATGAAAAATATCATGCAAGAAATGTAAATGAATTTTTATCCGCTTTTAACTCAAATGGGATTGATTCAACCGAAACGATATCCAAACTTTGTAAACGTCCTGAAATCAACCTTAAGCAATTGTTAGAATTTAATGGTACTTCGAATGACGATCTAGCAATCGCATTGTTAGAGGATGAAAAGGCATTAGCACAAGTAGAAATCGAATTAAAGTATGAAGGCTATATTTCCAGACAGTACGATGCGGTTGAAAAGCTTGAAAAATATGAAGATTTAATACTCCCGATACATTTAGATTATCAGAAAATTAAGCATCTATCAACTGAAGCGAGAGAAAAACTTACAAAAGTAAAACCGCGCTCTATCGGTCAGGCTTCTCGTATATCCGGTGTAACCCCTTCAGATATTTCTATTTTGTTGGTATATTTGAAGAAATAATTTTAAGGATTTTTTATGGTAGATAAGCAAGAACAATATGCCAAAGAACTACAAATGTTCTGCTGGGAAAATTCTTTCAACCCTGATCCGATGCGTATACAAAGATTGGCTTTCTTTGCAAAACTTGTCAGCGAAAAAAATGAAAAGTTAAACTTAATCTCGAGAAAAGATATTGATGGCATTGTTGAAAAGCATATTTTTATTTCTGCTTACATTTCAAAATTCATTCCTGAGAAGTGCACACAATTTATAGATATCGGGACAGGCGGGGGATTCCCCGGCATCCCGCTGGCAATTGTAAAACCGGAATTGACCGGAGTGCTGGTAGATGCTACTACAAAAAAAATTGCCGCCGTAAATGAATTTATTAACAGCTTAAAACTTAGTAATATTACAGCCGAAAATGATAGGGTAGAGAGTCCGGAATTTATAGAAAAAAATAGCGGGCGGTTTGATCTTATCGTAAGCAGGGCAACCGTTCCTTTGATTATTTTGATACGCTATTCACTCCCAATTATTAAAGAAAAAGCATATATTCTTGCAATGAAGGGGGGAGATTTAGAAGAAGAATTTCAAAAAGCAGAACTGAAATACAAATCCCATATTAAAAAATCCACAATATTTGAGTTGTATTATAAACCAACTAACATACGAAACAAAAAAGGGAAGAGATTAGTACTTATCGAGCTACATAGATAATTTTTCCACAATATTAATTCTATAATCTACTCGGAAGTTTGTCTTCATTTGAATTTAATTCCGACCATTAATCCTGTACTTCATAACTGTCGAAGAATCAATCTCTGGTAATTTTTGTTAGTAAACTAATCGAATAATGCAAAAACAAAAGCGAACCAATCCGCAGAATTTTCTTCCGTTTTCAAGTTTCTTCAATAGTTTGGTTCAGCAGCTTGTGGAACATACTCGCTCAACCAGCAATAATAAAATATCCCCCCTTTCGGGAAGTATAAAATCATTATTGGCTTTATCATTAATTGAGAATATAGAGCAGCAGGTATTTTTATTTTCAGAGAAAAAGTTAGTTGATGAGTTTTATGTCGAGTTGTCTACGCTTGGCTTAGAGGAATATTTAATTTCTATTCCCGAAATAATTTCGGATCAATTACAGGAAAAGCTCACCCGTTTTCTTAATGCACAAAATTTTATCCTGATTTCTACCTATGAACTTCTAAAATTGAAACTGCCTGATCCCGGAAGAATTGAAAAAAACTTAATCTGCATTAGAAACAATAATGATCATACATTCAATGAAATTATCGATTATCTGACTTTACTCGAATATCAAAAAGTAAAATTTGTTGAAGAACCCGGCCAATTCTCTCAACGAGGTTCGATAATAGACTTTTGGTCCTATAGCGAAAAAAATCCTGCTCGATTAGAATTTGATGGAGATTTCCTTGAATCTATCCGTCTCTTCGATTGCGATAGTCAAAGATCTACCGAAATTATTACTGCCGTAACAATCGCCCGTGGAATAGGGAGGGGTGATGACTCATTAGTTGAAAATTATACTGCCGATATATTTGACTACCTTGTAAACCCTGTTATTTTCTGCTCAGAATATGAATTGCAAAATCTTCCCTCCAACGAAGTAGTAGTCACCAGTAATTCTACACAACAAAAAGGCCTCGATATAATAAATCCTATTAATGATAATGACGAGTTCCCCGATGTTGTGCAAGAAATTCCAAAAGAAATTCTAAAGATTAAAACCGTAGACCTTGATTCCCTCTTTTCAAAACCAAATGTTTGCTGGTTTATTGAACAAGAATTACAAGGCGATAAACGACTTGAACTTTCAGTAAATGATGCTCCTTCAATAGGCGGGAATTACAAGTTACTTGTTTCGACTATTTTTGATTTTTCAAGTAAAGATTACAAAATATTTATAACTACAGAGAACGATTTACAAACATCCAGATTAAAAGATTTGCTTGTTGAACTTCATCCGGAATTAAATTCCTTAATTGAAAGCAGCTCACTTAATATTATAACTTTACCCATCAGCAAAGGCTTCATTCTGCATAATAAAAAGCTGCTTGTGCTAACTGACTATCAAATTTTTTCAAAACCCTATCGAACTAAAACTCAGAGTTCTAAAAAATATAAAAAATCTAAATCACAGAATTTTGCATCGATTAAGCATGGGGATTTTGTTGTTCATGAAGATTTTGGAATTGGTAAATATGCCGGGCTTGAAACCATAACTATTGGTGAAATAAAGCAAGAGTCTATGAAGATCATTTACGCCGGGGGTGGGGTGGTTTATGTTAACCTAAATTATCTTTCTCTGGTTAAAAAATTCAGCACTGCAGAAAATGCCTCTCCATCTCTTTCAACTCTCGGTACGGCAGATTGGACTAATATAAAAAACAAAGCAAGGAAAAAGATTAAAGAAGCTGCGCGAGAATTGATCGAACTTTATGCTAAGAGGAAATCAACTAAAGGCTATAGCTTCGGTCAGGACACCATTTGGCAAAAAGAACTAGAGGCTTCTTTTTTATATGAAGATACACCTGATCAGGTAAAAGTTTCACTTGAAGTTAAAGAAGATATGCAGGCTGAAAATCCAATGGATCGCCTTGTTTGCGGTGATGTTGGTTTTGGCAAAACAGAGATCGCCGTTCGCGCTGCATTTAAAGCTGTCCAAGACGGAAAGCAAGTGGTCATACTTGTTCCGACCACCATCCTTGCGGAACAACACTACAACACTTTTAACGACAGACTATCTCAATTTCCTATTCGCGTAGCAGTGCTTTCCCGATTTCAATCTAAAAAGGAGCAATCCGAGATAACAAAATTATTACCGGAAGGAAAAATTGATGTTGTAATTGGGACCCATCGATTACTTTCAAAGGATATTTCCTTCAAAGATCTGGGATTGCTCATTATAGATGAGGAGCATCGTTTTGGTGTTAAAGCCAAAGAAAAACTTCGCTCTATAAAAGTCAATGTTGATACACTTACTTTAACCGCCACCCCCATTCCACGAACATTAAATTTATCGCTTCTTGGGGCGCGTGACCTCTCAATTATTGCAACGCCCCCGCCTAATCGTCAACCAATAAGCACTTACGTTTCAACCTTCGATATTTTTAAGATTAAAGAATGGATATATGCTGAGCTGAAAAGAAACGGTCAGGTCTATTTTGTTCACGACCGAGTGCAATCAATTGATAAACTTGCTGATTATCTGATTAAATATATGCCAAATTTAAAAATTGCAGTTGCACATGGACAGATGAAACCTTCGCAGCTTGAAGATGTAATTCATGGATTCCTAAATAGAAAATTTGACATTCTTCTTTCAACTAAAATTATTGAGTCCGGAATAGATATACCAAATGTCAACACTATTATTGTGAATCGTGCTGATAGATTTGGGCTTGCAGAGCTTCATCAATTAAGAGGAAGGGTGGGGCGATCAGACCGGCAAGCGTTTGCATATTTTATTGTCCCCTCGCTTAACAGTATTAATAAAAAGGCATTGCGACGTTTGCAGGCAATTGAAGAGTTTACTGATGTTGGAGCAGGTTTTAATTTATCAATGAGGGATCTTGAGATTCGTGGCGCTGGAAATTTACTTGGCACTGAGCAATCAGGATTTATTAATGAAATCGGTTTTGATCTTTTCATCAAACTCATAAATCAGGCCGTTGAGGAATTAAAATATCAAGAGTTTAAGGAATTATTTAAAACACTTCCAAAGCCAAAGGAAAAAACAGAACCAACGATAGACACTTATTTCGAAATTGGAATTCCAGAGGAATATATGCCTTCTCAATCCGATAGATTAAATTTTTATACGGCTTTATTTTCAATATCCTCGATAGAGGAATTAAATGACTTGTTAGATGAAATGAAAGATCGTTTTGGCGCTTTACCGATTCTTTTGCTGCGATTAATTAATGCAGCTAAAATTAAATTCCTTGCTTCACAGGCTCTGTTCGAGCGAATTATTATACAGCGAAAAAATATTTTCCTTATTTTGCCCAAAGGTAATAATGAAGACTATTACCAATACCGCTTTGTTCAGTTAATGCGATTAGTTATGACAGACTATAAAAATAAAATCACATTTAATCAGCAGAAAGAAAACATCAGGCTAATCATTCTAAATAATTTTGAATCGCCAGAAAAAATTTATGACTTCCTGATTGAATTTTGCAATAAAGCAATCGAGTCTTTTAAAGAAGAAAAGATTCAACCCGATTTGAATTAATCTGAAATGAATCCTACAAGAATAAATCTTTGGTCTGGTCCGCGAAATGTTTCAACGGCATTGATGTATTCCTTCGCTCAGCGTGACGATACTTCTGTGTTTGACGAACCGTTCTACGCACATTACCTGCTTACAACAAATGCAAATCATCCTGGCAGAGAAGAAATAATAAACAGTATGGAAAATGATGCGGAAGTTGTTATCAATAAAATAATTCTTGGCGAGCAGCGTAAACCTGTTTTATTTTTTAAGCAGATGGTTCATCACCTTGTTAATATTGACGAAAGCTTTATCGACAAAACCGAAAATATCTTCCTGATCAGGAATCCTGAAGAAATATTATCGTCTTACTCAAAAATTATCAGTAACCCAACGATGAAGGACGTGGGTATAAAAAAGCAATTTGAACTTTTTAAAAAATTAGAAGCATCAGGAAAAGTCTCCTGTGTTATTGATGCAAAAGAATTG
The DNA here is from genome assembly GCA_035328465.1 of Ignavibacteriaceae bacterium. Taxonomy (GTDB): domain Bacteria; phylum Bacteroidota; class Ignavibacteria; order Ignavibacteriales; family Ignavibacteriaceae; genus JADJEI01. The sequence continues at coordinate 13,760 of DAOLIQ010000023.1, forward strand.
CTATTAAACCCGCAAAAAGTATTGGCAGAAGTTTGCAGTAAATTGACGATACCATTTACAACAAAAATGCTTAGTTGGAATGCCGGGGCTCGACTTGAAGATGGTATTTGGGCAAAGTATTGGTACTCTTCCGTTCATCAATCAACCGGTTTTCAAAAATATCGACAGAAAATAATTGCCCTGCCAGCTTCATTACAATCCTTGGCAGATGAATGCAAAAATTATTATGAATATCTTTACAGTAAATCTATCAAACATTAATGTGAATTTCATTCCCTTATATTTAGGCCACTTATTAGAAAGATTAATCTGATGAACAATGAAATTGATCCTCGCAATAAAGAGATTGTTATTTTCGTAAAAGACAAATTATACCCCCGCAGCGAGGCAAAAATATCCGTCTTTGACAGTGTCGTTCAGGGGGGAGATGCTGTTTGGGAAGGCTTGAGAGTTTACAATGGAAATGTTTTTGCCCTCGATCGTCACCTCACAAGACTGCAGCAATCAGCAAAGGCGATGATGTTTGAAAATATTCCTTCTTCTGATTGGATAAAAGAAAAAATATTCGAAACACTTTCTGCAAACGGAATGAAAGATAATGTTCATATAAGATTAACTCTTACCCGCGGTGAAAAAATTACTTCTGGAATGAGTCCTGCATTTAATAAGTCCGGCTGCTGTTTAATAATAATAGCCGAATGGAAACCTCCTGTTTATCCAAGTAATGGTATAAGATTAATTACCTCAGCTATTAGAAGAAACCCTGCACAATCTGTTGATTCAAAAATTCACCATAATAATTTAATCAACAACATCCTTGCAAAAATTCAGGCAAATCTTTCAGACGCTGATGATGCAATTATGCTAGACTTAAATGGTTTTGTTTCTGAAACAAATGCTACAAATATTTTTTTAGTAAATAATGGATTGGTTTATACTCCACACGCAGATTCTTGCCTGCCAGGAATAACTCGTGGAATTGTTATAGAGCTTTGCCACGAAAATAATATTCGTATTATTGAAAAAAATTTATCACTTACAGAATTTTATAACGCAGATGAAGTGTTTACTACCGGCACGATGGGAGAGCTTACTCCTGTATTAGAAATTGATGGAAGAAAAATTGAGAACAAATTGGGATTTTCAATTGTTGATAAAATAAAAATCTTGTTTTCAAAAAAGATAGAGTCCGAAACAAAAAATTCTTTTTAGAGAGGAGCCCAAATGAAAATATTTTACTTGCTAATGATTTTATTATCTATCGGTTTTTGTAAAACGGCTAATGCTCAAGAACCCCTGCCTACTGAATCATCAACCCTTTTTTCAGGATCAGGCAATTGTGACGCTTGCCATTTTTCGAATGGAGCTGTCTTAACTTACAACGGTGTGGACGTATCTATGGTAACTTACTGGCGCTCGACTATGATGGGAAATGCTTCTAAAGACCCTCTTTGGCGTGCTTACGTGGCTTCTGAAGTTGAACAATTCCCTTTGCTTCAAGAAACAATCGAAACAAAATGTACAAAATGTCATGCGCCGATGGGCTACACACAAGCAATTTATAATGGTCAATCAAATTACTCAATGAACGAACTGCGGCAGGATAGACTTGCAAACGATGGGGTAAGCTGCACAGTTTGTCATCAAATAGATCCTTCAAATTTTGGAACACAGGAATCGTACTCAGGCGGATACATTATCACTGATGATAGAATAATCTATGGGCCTTATCAAAACCCCGATACAGTCTATATGCAAAGCTTTGTTGAATACACACCAAAGTTTGGCGATCATATTAATCAAGCGGAATTGTGTGCAACCTGCCATACACTATTTAGCCCAACAGTAAATGACCTCGGTGAAATCGTTGGAGATTTTCCAGAACAAACTCCCTACATCGAATGGAAAAATAGTATTTATCCAGCACAGGATACCCCCTGCCAAACATGCCACATGCCTAAAATTTATGATCCGATTGATATCGCTGTAATTCCTGAGTTTGATACAACCAAGCGGTCGCCTTTCTGGAAACATAATTTTGTCGGCGGTAACACAATGATGCTGAAAATTTTAAAACAATTTACTGACTCGCTTCATGTTACTGCTGAATCATTTCACTTTGACTCTACCATTTTTCGAGCCGAAGAAAATTTAAAAGTAAATGCTTCAAATATTTCTCTGCAAGCTGGCTACATAAATGATTCGATTGATATCGGAATTAAAATAGAAAACTTAGCCGGGCACAAACTTCCAACCGGCATTCCTCTAAGAAGAATGTGGGTGCATTTCAAAGTAGCTGATGCATTTGGGACAAAGATTTTTGAAAGCGGTGCATGGGATTCTGAAGGCAGAATTATTGGAATGAACGCAGACTATGAACCGCACTACAATATCATCTCCAATGAAAGTGAAGTTCAGATTTATGAGGGCGTACTTCAAGATTTAAATGAACAGGTTACATATACTTTGTTAAAAGCCGCATCGTTTAAAAAAGATAATAGAATTCCGCCGAAAGGATTTACATCGCAGCATATTAGTTACGATACAACCGCCATAACACAAGACGCATTTAATGATCCTGATTTTAACCGGGAAAATAATGTTGAAGGCTCGGGCAGTGATGTAATTCATTACAGACTGCCAGTGACCGGCGATCAACTAATAAACATTTCTGCCGAGTTGTGTTATCAACTTTTAAAGCCGGAAATATCTGATCATTTCAGTAATCTAACTTCGAGTGATATAACTACGTTTCTTGATATGTATTCTGGAGCAGACAAAGAGCCGGTTGTAATGAAATCAATTTTTGAATCAATTCTTGTCAGCGATTTAATAACCGAAAATAATTTGACGCCAAACGAATTTTCTCTCGAACAGAACTACCCGAATCCATTTAACCCAAGTACAAAAATAAGCTGGCAGTCGCCAGTAGGCGGTCAGCAATCAATAAAAGTTTATGATGTTCTTGGAAATGAGGTGGCTGTTTTAGTTGATGAATTTAGACAAGCAGGAAAATATGAAGTTGAGTTTAATGCTTCACTATTATCATCAGGGATTTATTTTTACACTTTGAAAGCGGGAAGTTTTATTGAAACGAAGAAACTGATTTTGCTTAAATAGTGACAAATGTCGTAATAGTAAGTAATTACTTCTGTTCATTTTAATAAAGATGACATCTCGCCCGAAGGGATGCCATCTTTTTTATACCAAATGAATGTTCGTTTATCTCACTGACTTTTTCTTATATTTAAACAAATGATTTATAAGTTAAAAATATTTTTCATGACTGCCCTATTCGTTTTCTCTGCAATAATTATTGTTTCTTGCAGCAAAGACGAAATACAAACACCTGCGGCTGTGATTGATGAAACAAACAACGGATTTGAAACTTACGAAGTAGCAAAAATCTTTGCTGAAAAATGTGCGGTGCCGGAATGCCACGCCTCTGAAAATCCACAAAACGGATTATCGCTTGCTTCCTATTCTGATATGCTCAAAGGCTCAATCAACCGCGACGAAGATACTACAGGGCATAATCACACGGGCGGGGGTTATAAAATTATTTCAGGAAAGAGCGGCGTTTATGGCGGTGAATGCGTAATTCCCTACAACTCAGAATACAGTTTGCTTTACAATATAATTGCCGGTAAGGTTGGTGGACAATCCGTTCACTCGGGCAGTTTAAGAAATATTTTAAATGAAACTGAAATAGCAACATTGAAAAACTGGATTGATAGCGGAGCAAAAGATTTTAAAGAAAATATTGCTTATTCAAATTCACTAAACAATGTTTATGTGTGCAGTCAAAGAAGCGATCAAATATTTGAAATAAATACAGAGAATAATCTCTGCTCAAGAATAATCAACGTGGATTTTGATTTGTTCAACCTTGATCAGCCGCACAATATTCAACGAAGAGGGAACTATCTTTATGTAACCCTTGCTGCAACCGGGAAGCTTTTAAAGATTGACGTTAACTCTAACGCGGTAGTAGCGAGAGTTGACACTTTATTTGCACCTGGAATGATAGCAATTTCTCCAGACGGCAAAACAGCTTACGTTTCTAAAGTTTCAATTGCGCTGGATCTTCATAAAATTATTTATAGAATTAATCTCGAAACAATGGAGCGTCTCGAAGATATAATTCTTCCCGATCTCGGCCTGCCTTATGGAATTACTATTAGTCACGATGGTAAGTTTGTTTACGTCGCTGATATTCCAAACGATAAAATTGCAATCATAGATGCTGTAACAAATCAATTTGTAGATTACATCCCCCTTTCACCGGATCAATCTTTGGTCAATGAGCCGTTGAACGTTTATGTTTCACCCGACGACAAATATCTTTATGTCTGCTGCCGCAAGTCCAGCAAATTTCTTGTTATTGACGTTCAAAGCAGGCAAATAATTTCAGAGCTTGAAATAAAAACCCACCCATGGCAGGCAGCAGTTAGCAGTGATGGTTCAAAGATTTATATAGTATCTCATCACGAACCTGTAATTACCACGGTTACAAAAGTGGGAGATTCCTGGTCTGTTACGGACGAGTTTATTTATAATGGATTTAGCAATCTACTCGGCGCTGATTTAAGTCCGGACGGGAAATATCTCTATGTAACTTGTTCAAATGTTGAAAGGGGATTCACTCCATTCTATTCAATTCCCGGCAGAGATATGCCTTCGATGGTGGGTGTTTTTGATACACAGACAAAAGATCTTATTAAAATTTTTGATGTTGGTAACGAAGTCACTGGTATAGTTGCAAGGGAGAACTAAATTATTTAAGAAAGTTATTTTGCATTACTCTTCTCCATCAAGCTCCGAAAGCAAACCAAGCAGATCAAGATGTTTGGTCGTCATCTCCAAATGCCCTTCCGAACTTAGAGGCCATTGATCAAGCGGGCGGTCAATATAAAGTTCAACTCCATTACTGTCAGGATCAAAAAGGTAAATTGATTCAGAAACACCATGATCGGATGCCCCCTCGATTGGATAATTAAATTCATAAAGTCTTTTAACTATTTTCGCAAGTTCTTTCCTGTTGGGAAAAAGAATTGCAAAATGATAAAGCCCGGTAAATCCCGCGGGCGGCGCTGTTGCCCCTTCACCGCTCCAGGTATTAAGTCCGATATGATGGTGGTAACCACCGGCAGAAAGAAACACGGCAGAATTTCCAAAATATTGTGTTACTTCAAAACCAAGCAAATCACGATAGAATTTTAATGAGCGCTCAAGATTTGAAACAGTGAGATGAACGTGACCGATTTTAACATCGGGATGAATTGTGTTTTCCAATTTTTCTGATTCTTTATATTTAGTAGAAATAGTTTTTTAAGAAACCCCAACCTTAATTGGTTTTACATTCCAGATTTTTTCTGCGTATTCCATTACCGAGCGATCCGAAGAAAACTTTCCGGTATTGGCAACGTTGATGATAGATTTCTTTGTCCACTCATCGGTGTTGAGGTAAAGCTCGCTAACAATATCCTGCGTGTCAATATATGATTGATAATCAGCGAATAAACAGTAGTAATCAACATTCATTAGTCCCTCTATCAATGAGTGGAATATACCCGGCTCGCTTCTATTAAAGTAATTTCCGGAAATCAAATCTACTCCTCGCTTTAAGTTTTCATTTTTCCAATAATACTCTCGGGGGATGTAATTGCTTGCCTTCAATTTTCTGATTTCATCTGCAAGCAGGCCAAATATAAAAATATTTTCTTCACCAACCTCCTGGCGTATCTCGATATTTGCCCCATCCATTGTGCCAATCGTCAGCGCACCGTTCAATGCAAATTTCATATTGCCGGTTCCAGAAGCTTCAAGACCAGCAGTAGAAATTTGTTCAGAAAGATCAGAGGCGGGAATTATTTTTTCAGCAAGAGTTACAGAATAATTTTTAAGGAAAACCACTTTAAGTTTATCACCCACATCCGGATCATTATTTACAACAGAGGCAACTGAATTGATTAGTTTGATTATGAGCTTAGCCATCGTATAGGCAGGTGCTGCTTTGCCAGCAAAAATTATTGTTCGCGGAACCATCTTCAATTTAGGATTATCTTTTATCCTGTTATAAAGTGTGATCACGTGAAAGATGTTCAGTAGTTGCCTCTTGTACTCGTGAAATCGTTTAATGTGTACATCAAAAATTGAGTCGGGATTTATTTTAATGTCATGTTCTTTCTCGATGTGATTAATAAGAAGCTGCTTATTATGCCATTTAGCAATTTTCCAGTTTTCTCTGAACTCTTTGTCATCGACAAACTTTTCTATTTTCTTTAACTGGTTAAGGTCTTTCACCCACCCATCACCTATCTTATCTGTTATCAAACCAGATAAAAGCGGGTTAGCTGCTTTGAGCCACCTTCGGGGAGTAATTCCATTTGTAATATTAATATATTTATCGGGAAAAATTTTGAAAAAGTCTGGAAAGATTACGCTCTTTAAAATCTCAGTATGAAGTGCGGCTACACCATTAACTTTATGACAGCCTATAATGGCAAGATTTGCCATTCTAACTTTTTTGGCTGGATTTTCGTCTATTATAGAAATTTTTTTTATCACCGAGTCTTCGGTAGTGTGGTTCTTTTTAACATCGTTTATAAACCGCTTATTAATTTCATAAATAATCTGAAGATGGCGCGGAAGTAATTCGCCAAAAATTTGAACGGACCATTCTTCAAGGGCTTCAGGCACTACTGTGTGATTTGTATATGCAAAAGTTTTGGTGGTAATCTCCCACGCTTGTTCCCAGGTCATGTTTTCATCATCCATTAATATTCTCATCAATTCAGGAATTGCAACAACGGGATGTGTATCATTTAATTGAATTGCAGTTTTCTCGGCGAACTTATCGAAGGACTGATGTTTGATTTTATATTTTCTGATAATATCCTGCAACGTTGCCGAAACGAAAAAGTATTGCTGCTTTAGGCGAAGAAATTTTCCCTCTACCATTGTATCGTTCGGATATAAAACTTTGGAAATGATTTCCGAATCATTTTTGCTTTCAACCGCTGCAACATAATTGCCCTTATCAAAATCTTTGAAACTGAAATCGCTCGTAGCTCTCGCCGACCAAAGTCGAAGATTATTTACTGTGTTGTTATGATAACCCGGGATCGGGACATCGTAAGCATAAGCGAGCACATCGTCTGTATCGACCCACGCAAAATGAAGTCTGCCGGCTTCATCTATTCGTTCGGCAACTCTTCCATTAAACTTTACTCTAAACACAAGCCCCCGCCTCATGATGTCCCAGGGATTTCCGGAACCGAGCCAATAATCAGCTCTCTCAACCTGATAACCGTTTTCGATTCCCTGTTCAAATATTCCATATTCGTATCTTATGCCATATCCAAAAGCAGGTAATTGTAAAGACGCCATTGAATCTAAATAACATGCCGCAAGTCTTCCCAACCCGCCATTCCCGAGCCCCATGTCGTGTTCATATTCCCGAATGTTTTCAAGATAATAACCATTTTCATTCAATATTTTATAGCACTCGTCGTAATAATCAAGGTTGATAAGCGCATTACCAAGCACCCTTCCCATTAAATATTCAAGTGAAAGATAATAAACCCTCTTTGTGTCCTGCTCAAAATATTCATGTTGAGTTCTCAGCCAGCTTTTTACCAGCCTATCTCGGACAGCGAGAGATAGTGCGAAATATGCATCATCATCTGTCGCAGTGTATTTGTCTTTGACCAGCATAAACTCCATGTGCTCGGCGAATTGATTTGAAAGAGAGTAGCTTTCTAAGTCTTCTTTATCTGTAAAAAAAATAGATTCCTTTTCCATTTATAAATCCTTAATCAATGAAAATGATTTGGTAAAATTTTCGAGCGGTAAATTAAAACAGTTGATCTATTATAAAAAGAAATAAAAAAGCCGTCTACATTCAGAGACGACTTTTTAATTTAATAATAATGAGAAACGTCAATTAGATAAGGTCATCTAAATTATTCTACTCCCTCAACCTCATCTTCATCAGAAATAACTCTGGCAATATCGGCAATCGAATCACCTTCGTTCAGACGAATTACCCTAACGCCTTGAGTATTCCTTCCCATAATTCTAATATCTTTTATGCTTTGCTTTATTACCATCCCCTGTGTTGAAATAATAACGAGCTCATCTTTATCAACCACCTCCATCATTGAAATCATTTTACCGACTTTATCAGTTGTCTTAACGGTAATAACGCCTTTTCCGCCGCGATGAGTAATGCGATAATCATTAATGTCGGATCTTTTCCCGTAACCTTTGTCAGTAACAACAAGGACGCTGGTGCCCGGTCTTCTTATCACGAGTAATCCCACCACTTTATCTCCCTTACCAAGTCTTACTCCGCGCACACCGGTTGCAGTTCGTCCCATATCCCTAACATCTTTTTCATTAAACCTGATTGCAAAGCCGCTGTGGGTACCAATAACAATATCGTTTCCACCATCGGTCATTTTCACGGCAATAAGTTTGTCGCCGGAATTGAGATTGATTGCGTTTATCCCCCCCTTGCGCACATTACCGTAAGCAGAGAGAACTGTTTTTTTAATCGTTCCCTGTTCGGTCGCCATCATCAGAAATTGGTTGTCTTTAAATTCTTTAACCGCAACAAAAGCGGTTATGTTTTCATCTTTTTCTTTTTCAAGAAGATTTATAATTGATCTGCCGCGAGCTGTTCTGCCTGCATCGGGTATTTCGTGCACTTTTAGCCAATAGCACCTTCCTCTGTCGGTGAAGAATAGAATATACTGATGAGTTGAAGCAACGAACATGTGTTCGATAAAATCATCGTCTTTTGTTCCAGCGCCGGTTACACCCTTTCCGCCGCGACCCTGCCTTTTGTAACCGCTGACAGGAAATCGTTTGATAAATCCCTGATGAGAAATTGTTACAACGACATCTTCTTCGGCAATTATATCTTCAAGGGAAAATTCCTCATAATTATAAATAATTTCAGTTCGTCTTTCATCGCCGTATTTTTCTTTGATAGCAAGAAGTTCATCTTTAATAATTAGATTCCGTTTCTCTTCGCTTTCGAGAATACCTTTTAATTTTTCGATAAGTTTGATTACTTCTTTGTATTCATCCTCAATCTTTTTTCTTTCAAGCCCCGTGAGCCGCTGCAAGCGCATATCAAGAATTGCCTTTGCCTGAATCTCGCTTAACTTGAATTTTTTCATCAAATTTAATTTTGCTGTTTCGACATCTTTGGACTTTTTTATTGTTTCAATAACAGCATCAATGTTGTCGAGGGCAATTATATATCCTTCAAGAATGTGTGCTCTTTTTTCCGCAGCATCAAGCTCATATTTAGTTCTTCTAATCAGCACATCCATCCTGTGGGCAAGGAAGTGTTGAATAATTTCTTTTAAGTTTAAAACTTTCGGCACTCCGTGGACGAGCGCCAATAATATCACTCCAAAAGTTGTCTGCATCGAAGTGTGTTTAAAAAGTTGATTAAGCACAACTGCCGGCTGTGCATCTCTTTTCAATTCGATCACAACGCGCATTCCGTCACGGTCAGATTCGTCACGAATGTTTGAAATATCACTCAGCTTTCCTTCACGAACAAGATCAGCGATCTTTTCTATTAATGAAGCTTTGTTTACCTGATACGGGAGCTCCGTAATGATGATGTTTTCCCTGCTGTTTTTTTGAGTTTCGATATTTGCTTTTGCACGAATGACAACTCTGCCCCTACCTGTCATATAAGCATCTTTAACTCCTGCATAGCCGTAAATAATTCCGCCAGTAGGAAAGTCGGGAGCTGTAATATATTTCATAAGTTTTTCAATGGAGATATCGGGATTTTTAATCTGGGCAATAATTCCATCAATAACTTCAGAAATATTGTGCGGGGGAATGTTCGTTGCCATTCCAACGGCAATTCCGCTTGCGCCGTTAATTAAAAGGTTTGGCAAATAGGCTGGCAGAACTGTGGGCTCTTGCAGTGAGTCATCGAAATTTGAAGCAAAGTTCACGGTGTTTTTATCCAGGTCACGCAGCATTTCTTCTGAAATTTTTGCAAGCCTTGCTTCAGTATAACGCATTGCCGCCGGTGAGTCGCCATCAACGGAGCCAAAGTTCCCCTGTCCATCAACAAGCGGATAGCGAAGAGAAAAATCCTGCACCATCCTTACCATTGTGTCATAAACTGCTGTATCGCCATGTGGGTGATATTTACCAAGAACCTCTCCAACGATTCGTGCGGATTTTTTATACGGCTTATTATGAGCCAGACCAAGTTCATGCATTCCAAAAAGAACTCGTCTATGAACAGGCTTCAATCCATCCCGTACATCCGGAAGTGCTCTTGCAACAATTACCGACATAGAATAATCTATGTAGGAAGATTTCATTTCTTCTTCTAAAGAAACCGGGAGTACTTTCCCATCAAACATTGAGACCATAAAAAACTCTTTTTATTCTTGTGTTATTAAATTCATTAAACATCGAGGTTAGCATATTTAGCATGTTTCTCGATAAATGCTCTTCTAGGTTCTACATCATCGCCCATTAAAGTTTCAAAAATTTTATCGGCGGCTGCAGCACTTTCAATATTTACCTGAAGCATGGTTCTCGATTCGGGATTCATTGTGGTTGTCCAAAGCTGTTCCGGGTTCATTTCTCCCAATCCTTTGTATCGGGAAATATTAACTCCTTTAACTGCCCCCTCTTCAATTATTTCTTCTGCAGTATTTGTGATGTCTTTGGCACTGATTTTAAGTCTTTTTAAAATCTCATTTCTTTCATTATCGTCGAAAGCATAAAATTCTTCTTTCCCTTTTTTAATTTTATATAATGGTGGTTGTGCAATAAAAACTTTTCCGGAGCTAATAAGTTCTTTCATGTGGCGATAAAAGAATGTTAACAATAATGTTCTAATATGACTTCCGTCAACATCGGCATCTGTCATCAGAATAATTTTTCCATAGCGCGCCTTGATTGTGTCGAAGTCAACTCCAAAGCCTGCACCGATCGCCGAGATGATCGCCTTGATTTCATCATTCTCAAGAATTTTATTCATTTTAGCTTTTTCAACATTTAATATTTTACCTTTAAGGGGTAGGATCGCCTGAAATCTTCTATCGCGCCCTTGTTTGGCTGAGCCTCCTGCAGAGTCTCCTTCAACAATATAAATTTCGCAATGATCAGGATCAGTGATAGAACAGTCGGCAAGTTTTCCCGGCAGATTCATCGAGTCGAGAGCATTTTTCCTTCTGGCTAAATCCTTCGCTTTTCTTGCTGCCTCCCTTGCTTCTGCTGCTCTTAAACATTTTTCAATTATTTTTCTACCAACGGTGGGGTTTTCCTCGAGGAACTCAGCCAACTTTTCGCCCACCAGCGTTTCAACGGCTGATTTGGTTTCGCTGTTTCCAAGTTTGGTTTTCGTTTGCCCTTCAAATTGAGGCTCAGCAACTTTAACAGAAATAACTGCTGTTAATCCTTCGCGGAAATCGTCGCCTGTAAGTGTAATTTTTCCATCCTTTATCAATCCGTTTTTGCTTGCGTAATTATTAAGCGTTCTTGTAAGAGCTGTTTTGAAGCCCACCAGATGGGTTCCGCCTTCGGTCGTGTTTATATTATTTACATAAGAAAAAATGTTTTCGTTGTATGTGTCTGTATATTGAAAAGCAATTTCAACCGGGGTGTTGTCTTTTTCTCCTTCGACATAAACGGTTTTGTGTAGAGCTGTCCGGGAGGCATCAAGATAATGGACGAACTCTATCAAGCCGCCCTTGAAATGAAAGTTTTCTTCTTCCCCCCCATTTCTTAAATCTTTTATATTGATAGTAATAGTTTTATTGAGGTAGGCAAGTTCGCGCATTCTTTCAGCCAGAACATCAAATTTATATTTGGTGACTTTAAATATTTCATTATCTGCCATAAATGTTACTTTTGTTCCGGTTTCATTCTTCTTCGTCTTCCCAATCTCCTGGACTGGTTTTACTGGAATACCCTTTCTATATTCCTGAAAAAATATTTTCCCATCTCTCTTTACTTCAACCTTCAACCACTCTGAAAGAGCATTAACTACAGAGACACCAACACCATGAAGTCCACCAGAAACTTTGTAGGTATTTTTATCAAATTTACCTCCTGCGTGAAGAATGGTCATTACTACTTCAAGCGCAGATTTTTTTTCTTCCGGGTGCAAATCAACCGGAATGCCCCGACCATTATCTTCCACGGTGATTGATTCATCTTGATTGATAGTAACTTTTATTAAATCGCAGTAGCCTGCAAGCGCTTCATCAATACTATTATCAACAACCTCGTTTACAAGGTGATGAAGACCGCGAGTGCTGACATCACCGATATACATTGCGGGACGTTTGCGAACAGCTTCAAGACCTTTTAAGACATTAATGTTTTTTGCACTATATTCGTTTTTATTGTTGTCTTTAGTCATCATGTTTCATTTTTTAATTATAAAAATCTTATTGCTTTTATTCGCTCTTCTTTAAAGTGAGAGTTTAACTTTTCAATTAGTGCTTTGTTCTGCAAATTTAATTCAGATCGCCAGACAGAATTTTCAACTTTAAGAAATAGGGTTTTATTTTCAATTTTAATCGGTTTCACAATTTGTTCAAGTTCCGGAAATATTTTCGTGAATTCCAAAATAGTTTCTGAATTAATTATATCGGTTTTAAGCCCCGATAAACCGGGTTCTTTTAAGATAATATCTTTTACGCTTCTAAATGAATCAAGCATATCTAATATTTTTTTCTTCTATATAAATAATTCTGTCTTCGCTGCTTTTTCTAAGAAAAGAAAAATTGGGAAGATCGGTCATCGTGATAAATGTTTGTCCAACTTCCGGAAGATAGCTGCTAATTTTGGAAACTCTTTCTGCATCCAGCTCACCAAAAACATCATCGAGCAGGAGCAAAGGCGACTTTCCCGTAGCAGACTTGATATAAAAAAATTCCGCAAAACGCAATGCTGTCTGAAATGTTTTATGCTGCCCCTGTGAGCCAAACTGTTTAAGATTTACATCATTAATTCTAAAAACGAATTCGTCCCTATGTGGTCCAACAAGATTTGTCCCTCTTCTTAACTCCTCACCTTTTAAGCTGTTCAATTGTTCAACAAACTCTTGATGAACATCCGCACTGCGAGAATTATTAAGATAACGATATTCAATGTTCGGAATTTCTTTTTCTTTTAAAATTTTTTTGTATGATTCTTTAAAGTGATCTATAAAATCCTTTAAAAAAATAATTTTGTGTTTTATAATTTCAACGCCAGAAGTAATTAATTTTTCTGTCCACGCTTTTATTTCAATATCCACATCTTTTCTTCTTCCTTCTTTAACCTGATTTAATAAAGAAGCTCGTTGCCTTAAGCATCTGTTGTAATCGATAAGTATTTTTAAATATGTACTGCTGACCTGCGAAATAATCGAGTCTACAAATTTTCTTCTGTCTGCAGGAGAGCCCTGTGTAATACTATGATCAGCCGGAGTTAATAATACAACTGGATATTTTCCGATTACTTCTGATAAACGGGTGACATTTTTATTATTATCGAAATAGTATTTTTTATTTTCTGCTTGCGAGAAGTAAACCCGTACAGTGCTATTTGATTTATCTCTAAATTCACCGATTATTTCAAATTCTTCCTCATTGAATGAAACAACCTCACTATCTGTTTTTGCAAATATACTTTTTGTAGTGCAAAGATAATAAATAGCTTCCAGTATTGTTGTTTTTCCCGCTCCATTTTCGCCAACGATATAATTTAATCCATCTGAAAACGCCAATGAAATATTTTTATGATTTCTCAGATTTTTAAGTTGAATGGAGGATAAAATCATAATTAACTATTTAAGCGTACCGGCATCAACAGGAGCATTAGCTCCTCATTTGCTTCAAGTTTATCCGGTTCAATAATACAAGCCTTAGTTGGTGAGTGAAGTTTAAATATTGCTTTATCGGAATTAACATGAGAGAGGACATCACTTAAATAAACAGTATTAAAGCCAATATTCATGGGCTCGCCGATATATTCGCATGAAATATTTTCCTCAGCATTTGATCCGTGATCAATGTCTTCAGCTGAAACATTCAGCATGTTCGTTGATAGTGATAGTTTAACTTGTTTTGAGTTCGCTGACGAAAATAGAACCATTCTTCTAACTGTTGCAAGCAATTCTTTTGTCGAAACTTTTAATAAGTTTTCATTTTCTAATGGAATTACACTGTTATAAGCAGGATATTTTTCACCAATTATTCTGGTAATAAATTCAATATCACCGCTTAAAAAAGCAACATGAGTTTTGCTCAAATATATTTTAACATCGCTCTCACCAAGAAGTTTAGATAAAACTGAAATTGCTCTTTCAGGAATAATATATTGTTCAATATTTTCGGACTTGATGTTTTTATTGGAGTAACGAACGAGTCTGTGTCCATCTGTTGAAACAAAATTAAGTGTCTCTGGAGTAAATTCTACCAGCAAACCTGTCATTGCCGGACGCATGTCTTCTTTGCTCATTGCAAAAGATGTTTGATCAATTGATTTTTTAAGAAGACTTCCATTAATCGAAATCTCTTTTTCTTTATCTACCTCGGGTATTTCGGGAAAATCATTAGAGTAGGAATATCCAATATTATAAGTTCCGTTATCAACAACCATTTTAATTTTAAAATTGCTATTTATTTTAAAATTAATAATTGTATCATCAAGTGATCTAACAATATCAAAAAATAGTTTGGCGGGTATAACTATTTTTATATTTTCATCTGCGGTAACATTAATAGAAGACTTAAGTGCTATTTCAAGATCAGTGGCACATACAGTTAAGAGACCATTATTAATTTCAAGTAAAAAATTTTCAAGTATGGGCATTGGCGTCCGAGTTGGAACGGCAGGAATAATTCTGGATAAAAGTTTTTCCAGTGCCTTACTATTGATTTTAAATTCCATTTTACATACTCCTTATAGAATATGTAAAATTAAGAAATATTCACCCCAATCTCAATTGAAATTGGGGTAAAAATAAAATTTATTTAAAGAGGAGTTAAACTTTTTATGGTGTGGTAGGAGTTATCTGTGATTGGTCATCTGAACTTGAAAAAGTTGCATACAAGGTATAAGTACCATCAATATATGTACTCGAATAAACAATAAGTATTTTTGTCCCCGCAAAAATATTCATTTCTCCAGACACATCACCACTCGTAGATGAACCCTGAGCACCTGCCGGAATCTCATAAGTTGTTGAATATGTAAATAAACCTTTAGGAATTTCTTTTACTATTTTTGTTTCTCCGGCTTCAACTGTGATTAGTTCACCTCTGAAGTTTATAAAAATTCTATTAGATGCTAAATTTTGGAAAGTAATAGAATTTTCCAGGCTGTTCGAACAATTTAAACCAACAAATCCAAGAAACAGTAAGAATACAAAAAAACTATTAACAGACTTTTGATGACTTTTCATTTTCATCTCTTTTATATTAATTATTGTATCAAAAAAATTACGACCTGTTTAACTAACACAATAATTTAAATTAAATAGGTATTTAAATATATTATTAAATATAATAATAGTGTTAATATGTTATTTCAAAATGTGTGCCTATAAACTTAACGACTTAAGTATGTATATTTAATGCAAAACATCAAGAAATAAGAGTTTATAACATGGAGTTATTAAGACGTGGTTAATATTTACTTAAAAACAGACAATTTTTACACACGTTATTTACTAAGATATGCTAACTTATGAACAATTTATTTCTACTTGATTTCTTAAATAATCTATAAGTTCTTTAAATGATTTATCTTTAATCATTTCTTCTTCAACAGTTGAGCACGAATGAATTACGGTGGAATGATCCCTTCCACCAAAATGTAGTCCAATAGTTTTTAAAGAAGAACGAGTCATTTCCTTTGAGAGATACATGGCAATTTGTCTAACCAGAACAACTTCTCTTTTTCTGGTTTTGTCTCTTAATTTATCCTCAGAAAGAGAAAAATGATTACAAACGACCTTGGTAATACTTTCTACAGTTACTGAAACTTTACGGTCAGTGGCAATTTCTCTAACAGTTTTACGAGCCAAGTCAATAGTTATAGATTTAGAGTTGAGAGAAGCACTCGCCAGTAATTTTATTAAACAACCCTCAAGCTCTCTAATATTTGAAGTTATACTTGAAGCAATGAATTCGAGAATATCGTTTGAAACATGCATAGCAAAGTCTTCAGCCTTTCGTTTTAGAATAGCAATTCTGGTTTCAAGTTCGGGCGGCTGTATGTCGGCAGTTAGTCCCCACTGGAACCTTGAAATAAGGCGTTCGTCAAGCCCCCTTAAATCTTTTGGAGGCTTATCACTCGAAAGAACGATTTGTTTTTTTGATTGATGGAGTGTGTTGAAAATATGAAAAAACAAATCCTGAGTTTTTTCCTTACCAGTTAGAAACTGAATATCATCAATAATAAGAACATCCATCGTCCTATAAAAATTTGAAAACTCATTTACCGTGTTTGATTTTATCGAGTCCACAAACTCAACAGTTAATAAGTCAGAAGAAATATAGATAACTTTTTTATCAGGCATTGTTTCAATTATTTTATTTCCAATAGCTTCAATCAAATGGGTTTTGCCCAATCCAACACCGCCATAAACAAAAAAAGGATTAAATGAAGTCCCGCCGGGGTTATCGCTAATTGCCATAGCAGCTGCACGTGCAAGTTGATTTCCCTCTCCCTTTATGAAGTTATCAAAAGTATATCTACTATTAAGATGAGTTTCGATTTGGGGTAGTTTATTTGTCTCAATTTTCTTTTGGGCTGCAGAAACAGTAATATTCGAGAATAACGTAAGTTGATCATCGCTGTCTTTTTCGTCAACTATAATGTAATTAAGTTTAGCAGCGGGGCCTATAACCTCAGAAATTGTTTTGGTAATAAGAGTGTTGTAATGCTCATCTATCCATTCCCAAAAAAATTGACTTGGAAGTTGAACCTTCAATATGCTGTTGTTAAACTCGAGCGGCTTAATAGGTAAAAACCATGTGTTATAAGTCATTTGTGGAACTTGCAGCTTAATTTTCTGAAGGCATTCTTTCCAAATCACCACAGGATCATTCGGAAGCTGGTCATCAAATTGAATATTTAGCATAGAACTTATTAACAATTAAATAGTAAAGCATTTTAATGTAAAGTAAAAACAAATAGGCTCTTATAGACTCTTTCAAGTTCTTTTTCAACAAATTTTTAACATCAGCGGACCCGGCATAACACATTGTTTTTTAATACAATAGAGAATAACCGAGTCAACACCCAACAACAGTACAAAAAGAAATCGGTAAAAACTGCCAATCTTTTGCTCGTGAAACTTTCCACATTAAAAACTTATCAACAAATTCTTCACCGGCTAAGGGGCAGCAAATCTTATTAAAAAATATATCTAAATTATTCAGAAGGCAAATTAATTCTATACTATCCGATAATTTTTTTTTATAAAGTATTTTTAATTGTCTATTTGGAAAGTAATGATTATTTTTGCAGACTTTTGAAACATAGGAAAAACAATAATGAAAAGAACATTTCAACCAAGTAATAGAAAAAGAAAAAACAAGCACGGCTTTAGAGAAAGAATGAGCACTAAAAATGGCCGAAGAGTACTTTCCAGAAGAAGAGCAAAGGGAAGAAAAAGATTGACCGTTAGTGATGAAAGATAAAAGTTGGTTAAGCTCTTCAATGAGGAAAGAATTAAAAGTAAAAAAGAAATCGACCTAATTTTCAGCAAGGGACAGATTTTATTTTCCTCAGATAAAAGAATTAAGGCAATTTGTCTGGTCAACAAAACAACAAAAAAAAATGACGTAAGAACTGTTTTCGCCGTATCTAAAAGATCAGGGAATGCGGTTTGGCGTAATAGGATTAAACGATTGATGAGAGTTGCCTATTATAATAATGCAAATCTCCTAAGGCTTCACGCTCAACAAACAAATAAATCTTTAGATTTTGTTATTTCGACTTTCGGACTTAATAAAATAAAATATCCTAAGCCCACGCTTTCTACGGTGATGATTTCTATGAACGATCTGTGCAAAAAGCTGGTTCTGGTTTTAAATAATGAGTAAGATTTTTATTTGGCTGATTCGAGGATATCAAAAATTTATATCCCCACTTTTTCCACCATCGTGCAGATTTTATCCCACCTGCTCAGAATATTCCATTCAGGCATTCTCTAAGTATGGAATTTTTAAAGGAGGAGCAAAATCTATTTGGCGAATTTTAAGATGCAATCCATTTAACAAAGGCGGATACGATCCGATAGAATAAGGTTATCAAACTATGGACAAACAAACAACACTTGCTTTTATTTTAATAGGTGCAATCCTGGTAGTTTGGTTATACTTTAATACTCCAACGCCTCCACCACCCCAAACAAAAAATCCAAAAGACAGCTTAACTGTTCAAAAGGACTCGCAAAACATCGAGGTTAAAACCAAACCTTTGCTGAGTCAGAATGAAACCAATGTTTTGGATACTTCAGACAGTAATAATTCAATGGGTAAATTTTTTTCGGCTACTAATCAGCAGGAAAAAATTATAACAGTTGAAACTGATCTCTCAATCATAGAGTTCTCGTCGAAGGGTGGAAACATTAAAAAATTGTTTCTTAAGAAGTACAACAATTGGAATTCCGGCGAAATCGATACAAAAGAAAATTTTTATCAGAAAAGCGTTCAGTTAATTAATTATTCTGTTGGGAATGCTTTTGATGTATCTTTTGTTACTGTAGATGGTAAAGCGATAAGCACTGCGGAACTGGATTTTAGTCCTAACCTAACGTCTAACCATATCAGCATTTCGGGAAAAGATTCGACGACGCTTTCATTTTTGTTTACAGTGGCTGATGGTAAGTATCTTAAAAAAGATTTTGTTGTTTATGCCGATAAGTATAGCCTCACGGCTAATGTGAATTTAGTCGGATTGAACGATGTAATTAGTAATCGCACCTTTGATATAGTATGGAATGGCGGTCTTCGTTTTGTAGAAGAAAACGCAGTTGACGAGGCGAACTATTCCAACGCCAGTGTTTACTACGGCGACGAACAAGTTATTATTGATGCGAAGGATTTAGGCGAAAAAGTCAACGAAGATTTTAATGGAAAAGTTGAGTGGATAGCAGTTCGGAATAAATATTTCGCCTCTATTATTGTTCCTTTAAATTCTTCCGAAGTAGATGGTGCTTATATCGAGGGTTCCCGAAAGTCTTTTTCTCAGAATGGTGTTAAAGAATTTTACAACACAAGACTTTCTATTCCATTTGCAGAAAATCAAAATGTTACAAATAGTTTTCTCTTGTACATTGGTCCGGTTGATTATGATAACCTAAAAACATACAACAAAAATCTTGAAAAGCTTGTTGACTTTGGTAGTTTTTTTGGACTTAAATTTATTGTCAGACCAATTGCAGAGTATGTTCTGCTTCCACTATTCAAATTTTTACATGATTTTATTCCCAATTATGGGTTCGTAATAATCGTGTTTTCATTGATAATAAAGCTTGTGCTCTATCCGCTTACGAAAACAAGTATGAAATCAATGAAGAAAATGCAGCTTTTACAACCGAAAATAGCAGAATTAAAAGAGAAATTTAAAGACGATCCGCAAAAAGTAAATAAAGAAACAATGAAGCTTTATTCTACTTACGGGGTGAACCCGGCGGGGGGGTGTCTGCCAATCTTACTGCAGATGCCTATTTTTGTTGCAATGTGGGGATTGTTTCAAACCGCCATTGAGTTGCGGCATCAGCCGTTTGCATTATGGATAAACGATCTCTCAAAGCCGGATATGATATACGATTTGGGTTTTAAAATACCCCTATTCGGCGTTCAGCACATCAGCGGACTCGCACTTTTGATGGGCATAACAACTTTCTTTCAGCAGAAGATGTCCGTCAAAGACCCAAGCCAAAAGGCTCTTGTTTATGTTATGCCAATTATGCTAACATTTCTCTTTATGAGCTTTCCATCAGGACTAAATCTTTACTATTTTATGTTTAATGTTTTTTCTATCGCACAGCAGTATTACATAAATCAAAAACATGACGGTACCGAATTGGTCCCTGTAAAAAATCCACAAAAGAAAAAAGGATTTATGGAAAAACTTATGGAAGCTGCTGAGAAAAATGCGAGTTCGAAGAGCGGCAAAAAAAAATAAAAAATTATCCAAATCATTTTGTTTAATTGCTGTCCGGATTTCAGAACAAAATAAATCTAAACATGACGCATAGAATAATTCTGATTTGTTGTTTCTTTTGGACTGCGTGTTTTTCTCAGTCAACAGTTTATAACAAAATTGAAACACGCAGTCAAAAACTGCCATTTGGACTTACTAAAACTGTTCCTTTAGATAAACCATTGGTTGCACTCGTATTAAGCGGGGGCGGGGCAAGAGGATTAGCACAGATCGGGGTACTTAAAGCATTTGAAGAGGCTGGAATTCAGCTTGACATTATTGTCGGAACAAGTATGGGCAGTATTGTCGGTGGTCTTTACGCTGCTGGTTACTCTGCGGAAGATCTTGATTCGATTGCTCGCTCAACCAATTGGAACGAATTACTCTCCACCAACAGAGAAGCGGATAGAAGGGAATTATTTGTTGACCAAAAAATAACCGAAGACAAAGCAATTTTTGCATTACGACTTGAAGGGCTTACTCCTATTCTACCCACCTCAATAAATGACGGGCAAAAACTTCTCAACTATTTAAACTTACTTACCTTTCAAGCACCAATTCATGTTAAAACCGACTTCGATGACCTTAAGGTAAAATTTCGGGCAGTATGCACGGATTTATTAACAGGTGCTGCGGTTCAATTAAGCAGCGGCTCGCTAAGCCAGGCAATGCGCGCAAGTTCAAGCGTTTCTTTTTTACTCTCACCAGTTAAAATTGATTCTCTGCTGCTGGTTGATGGCGGGCTAGTAGCAAATATTCCGGTTAAAATTGCAAAGGACGCCGGGGCAAATTTTATAATCGCTGTTAATACAACTAGCGACCTTCACACCGAAGAAGAACTTTCCTTTCCCTGGATTGTCGCCGATCAGGTTGTCAGCATCCCTTTAAAAATAATGAACCAAGAACAACTTAAATATGCTGATGAAATAATTAAGCCAAACCTGTATGGAAGAGACGCTAATGATTTCACAAATATTGATTCTTTAATTTTGGCAGGGTATCTTGCTGCTAAGCCCTTAGTCGACTCTATTATTAAGAAGATAAACGATTCATCCAGTTTCGAAAATGAAATACAAACAGGGGACAATAAAGTTTTCATACTTGCGAACAGCCCGGGCGGGGAGACCTTTACAATTGATAGGCTCAGGCAAAACTTAAAAAAAGAGTTTGAGAATGGAATTATGGACTCTATCAGGTATCGCTTTATCAACGAGGATTCAGTTGAAGTGTTTTTTTCTATTAAATCAATTGTGAGCCACATTGAACTGGATGGCATTACGGTTATTGATAAAGATTCAGTTCGAGTATTAATGAACGATCTTTTAAACTTGCCCTTTAATCCTGATAAAATAGTTGAGCGGATTATTCTTGTGCTAAAAAAGTATAGAAAGGCGGGTTATTCGCTTGCAGAATTACGCCGTTTAAAATTCGATGAAAAATCAGGCGAGCTATATTTTCTGTTCGATGAAGGTGTAATTTCGGAAATAAAAATAGAGGGAAACGAACATACAAATCCATATATAATCAGAAGGGAGTTTCCTTTAAATGTTGGCGAACATTTTAAGTATAAAAATATTGAGCAGGGATTAATTAACCTTCGCAGCACAAACTTATTTGAAAACGTTACGGTGGATGTTAAAAAAAACAACGAGCTTAATGTTTTAATTCTTCGCGTGCAGGAAAAAATACCCGGAATCGTAAGGTTCGGATTCAGACTTGATAATGAATATAGAGCGCAGCTAAGCCTTGATATTCGAAATGAAAATATATTCGGTTCGGCAACAGAACTCGGTTTACTTCTTTCGGGGGGTGCAAGAAATCGTAATTATGTTTTTGAACACAAGGCGAACAGATTATTCAACACATATTTCACATATAAAATAAATGCGTTCTATAGGTTTAACGATGTTATTGTTTATCGGGACGATCCTGCGGGAACGGAAAATAGCTTTACGCGGTCAGACGCGGGAGAATACAGGCAGATTTTTTATGGCGCTTCATTTTCGACAGGTACTCAGGTGGGGAAGTTTGGCAATTTAATTTTACAGACAAAATATCAGTTAGATGAAATAAAAAATAAACGCGGTTCTTCTATCAGCCCCTACATGCTAAATATTTTTAGTTTTAAAATCAGCGCCACCGTAGATACTCAAAATAAATATCCATATCCTGACTACGGTTTATACTTTACGGGATTCTATGAATCCGCCCAAAAAATTTTAGGCGGTGATGTTGGCTTTACCAATTTTGAGATTGAATACAAAAATTATTTTGGCATTGCAGAAGATCATCTTCTGGCACCAAGGGTTATAATGGGTTTCGCTGATAAGACTCTTCCTCTCAGCGAACAGTATTCCATTGGTGGTCAAAATTCTTTTTTTGGAATGAGAGAAGATGAATTTCGCGGCAGACAAGTTTTTATTGCATCACTTGAATACAGATACAAACTCCCGGTAAAAATATTTTTTGAAACTTATTTTAAGATTAGATATGATTTGGGCTCGGCATGGGATGAACAAGAACAAATTAGATTTAAAGATCTTCGACATGGGCTCGGCACAACTTTATCTTTCGATACCCCAATCGGTCCGGCTGATTTTTCCATCGGTAAAAGTTTTCTTTTCAAAAAAAATCTTCCCGGAAATCCAATTAGTACAGGAGAAACGTTTTTCTATTTTTCCATTGGATTTTTCTATTAGTTTTAATTTTGCTGAAACCAATTTCTGCTATGTGAATCTTACCTTCAGAAAAAATAAAATAAAAGATTTAATTAAAAACGCAGCTCTCATTCCTTTAAAAAGAACTTGAACTTGTGCAGCAGCATCTAAATTGAAGAAGTACAGAGCCAATACGGAGACATAAAAAAGCGAAATGCTCAATGGCGATAAGCAGAATTAAAACAAATAAATTGTGGTTACGAAGATCATTTCCAATAGTAATTGGAGCTGCTTTGGGCTATACATATTATTACTTTATCGGCTGCTCAAAAGGCTGTTCAATTACCGGAAATCCTTGGATGAGCACCCTTTGGGGCGGATTAATTGGATCTTTGTTAGTAAACTGGAAATCACAACCAAAGAAGTTAAACATCGAAGAGAAGATAAATAAATGAAGTACGGGTTTTCTAAAATAACAAATTATAATTTTGAACAGGCGGTAGGAAAAGTAACGGAAGAATTACAGCGGGAAGGTTTTGGAGTTCTTACTTCCATTGATGTTAAAGAAACGCTTAAGAAAAAAATCAATGTGGACTTTAAAAATTATACTATTCTTGGAGCGTGTAACCCCCCATTAGCTCACAATGCATTGCAGGTTGAAGAGGAATTAGGTTTATTGCTTCCGTGCAATGTGATTGTTTATGAAAAGGACGGAAAATCTATTGTGTCAATTTTTGATCCGATGGTTATGGCTCAAATAATTGAAAATCCGAGCATGCGGGGTGTGGCTGAAGAAGTAAAAGAAAAATTATTGAGGGTCCTGGAAGCAATTTAGAATTAAGAGTTCTTCCCGCAATTGTATTACAGCACGTACAATTAAAAAGATTTGAAAATAAAAATAAATTATTCTAAGAAAGGAAAAACAAATGACAGAGCATTTAACCAAGGAAACTTTTTTAACAAAAGTTTTTGATTACGAAAAAAACCGGGAATGGAAGTATAATGGAGAATTACCAGCGGTGATAGATTTTTGGGCGCCATGGTGTGGTCCCTGTAGAATGGTAGGACCGGTTTTGGAAGAACTTTCCGAGGAATACAACGGCAAGGTTAACATTTATAAAGTAAATACAGATGAAGAACAAGAACTTGGCGGAGTGTTCGGAATTAGAAGCATTCCCTCAATACTTTTTGTTCCAATGGTTGGACAACCCAAGATGGCAGTGGGTGCCTTACCAAAAGAAAGCTTGAAGCAAGCAATCGAAAAAGAATTATTAACACCCGTTGCCTAATCATTAGCTATTACGTTAAATCAAAAAACGCACCTACAACTGGGTGCGTTTTTTTTGAGCACTCTTCAATATTACAACAGCAGTTTTCGACTTAAATTATTTATCGAAGTAAAATCATCTTGCTGGTAAGTGCTTGTCCTCCGGCATTAAGTTGATAATAATACACACCGCTGGGCAATGTAGAATGTAGAATGTATAATTTAGAATGAACTCCTGCATCCTGAATTTCATTTACCAAAGTTTCTATTTCTTCTCCAAGTGAATTGAATATTTTGAGTGTTACAAATTGCCTGCTGCTAATTGTATATTTAATATTGGTTGAAGGATTAAAAGGATTTGGATAATTCTGCTCAAGTGAAAATTCTGTTGGTGAAGGTATTTCAACTTCAATCCCGAAAGCATTCGGGAAATATTCAAAACTTCCATCAAAGTCAATTTGTTTTAATCTGTATTGATATTTTCCTGCAGAAAGATTTTCATCAACATAAGAATAACTTTTTGGTTCGGTAGTTGTCCCAAACCCGGGAACAAAACCAACTACCTGCCAATCCGTTTGACCTTTGACGTTTG
>DAOLIQ010000024.1:0-36194 GCA_035328465.1 Ignavibacteriaceae bacterium
CTTCTCCAAGTGAATTGAATATTTTGAGTGTTACAAATTGCCTGCTGCTAATTGTGTATTGAATATTAGTAGAGGGATTAAATGGATTTGGATAATTCTGCTCGAGTGAAAATTCTGTCGGTGAAGTTAATTCAACTTCAACTGTGTTTGAATATTCGAATGTTCCATCAAAGTCAATTTGTTTTAATCTGTATTGATAAATTCCTTCAGAAACATTTTCATCAATAAAAGAATAACTCTTTGGTTCGGTTGTAGTGCCAAAACCCGGAATAAAACCAACTACCTGCCATTCCGATTGACCTTTGACTTTTGACATTTGACTCCTTTGCATTTCAAACCCGCTGTTATTTGTCTCCGTTGCTGTCTGCCAGTTTAGTGAAACTGAGTTTTGCGTTACAGTTGCAGTGAAGGATGTTAGTTCGACAGGTATAGGCGGAATGATAGTAAGTGTCGCCTGTTTTAAAACTATTTCGCGATCAGGATCGAATGTAACTGTTAGCGGCTGGCGATTGAAATTAAAAATATAAACTTGTTCGTTAACATCATTCATTACTCTTATAAGTGTGTCAACTCCAGTGGAAAAATGAATTTTAATTTCGATTGGCATTTTGTGAAATACAGTATTTGATTGGGTTTGCTTCGCTTGAAATCCCACCTCCCATGCATTTGCACCGGTTGATTGTATCCAATATCCATTTGCATAGACAGGATGATTTGGTTCAAAAATCCATTCATCAAAAAACCAGGATAAATCTTCACCATAAACAGTACTCATATCGTCTTTTAAATCTGAAGTAACTGCACTATGATATTTCAAATTTGGGTCAGTGGCATAATTCATAATTCCATCGAAGAATTTATCATCACCCATAACGTATCTTAACATGTGAAGAACGCAAGCACCTTTAACATAAGTGATAGCATAATTAAAAAGTATATCGTTGGGAGGGGTATTTATTGCCCAATCAGGCTCCGAGATTGCCCATCCGGGATTAGAAGATAAATAATAGTCAGCATCACCGTTTATAGTATTTTTATATGAAGAGTAACCAGAAGTATGTTCAATCCAAAGCGCTTCGGAATATGTAGCAAAGCCTTCGTTTAACCAGATATCTGCCCATGTTGCGCAGGTGATCATATCGCCAAACCACTGATGAGCGTATTCGTGAGAGATTAATCCTTCACTCCAGCAGCCCGGACAAAGACTTGTTAGAGTTTGGTTTTCCATTCCCCCCCATGGAAATGAACTATTTAAAGTTGCGAAGCCGTTTTTTTCAAAAGGATGTTCACCAAATAATGTTGAATATTGATCAGTCATTTCAAGCGTAGCTTCCTCCATTTGCAATACGGAGCTATGGTTTTCACCCTGGTTCCAGTAAAACCTTAGCGGGATGCTGTCATTCGGGTTGGATAATTTATGCCAGTAAACTATATCTAAATTATAATTCACTTTTCCACTTATAACAAATAAATAAGTTGCGATATTATCTCTGCTTACCCAGTTGTAATAAATTGTATCGGCAGTTTTAATTGAATCTTCAAGCCTGCCATTGGAACCGAGCTTTACAGTTGCAGGAACTCTAACAGTTAAATCAAGTGTAGCTTTATCAGATGGTTTATCCCAGCACGGAAACCACTTGCGCGCACCTTCGGGTTCGCAGTCGGTGAAGAAAAATCCACTGCTGATATATACCACGTTATCTGCAACATTCTTGTGTTGATAATAAATTTTTACATCCGCAATTTCACCAACATTGTAAGTCCTGTCTAGTGTGATTGTTAAAATATTATTCACGTGAGTGAAAGAAACCCCCGCCATGTCAACAGAATCAATTTGCAAGGAAGTATTAACCGCATTTAATTTAATTGAATTAAGTGTTGAATCAACTTCAAAAGTCAGAATTTCGTATCCTTTAAAAGATTTAGGATAAGGACTTAAAAAATTATTGTAAATATCAATGTTTAACTCGTAATTAATAGCATTGTAAGAGTGAATAATATTTGCTTCAATATTCCCCGGCTGCACTCCATTTTGTGAATGGATCTTATTTTGATAGCAATATTGAGAGCGGCTGTTTGTTTGTATTTGAGGTAAAATGTCTGTGTAGATAGCAGCAAAAAGAAGAAGTAATAAAAGAAAGGAATTTTTCATATTGATCTCCCTGAAATTTAATTAGTCATCCGACGCAAATTATAAGGATGACATCTTTTAAAATGAATTCAAATATTAAATATCAAAAGGAAAAAATAATTTTTACGGAATTCATTTTGAAAAAAATATCATTTCTTTTGCGTTTCATTATTTAGTTATTAAAAACATACAGCAAACTTAGAACCGTTTTCTCTCATTATAAAATACAAAACAAGAAGATAGAAATTCTTATTCGTCAATAGAGACTTCAAAGTTTACAATTTCATATCCTTTAATTGTTTCATAGGCGGCAAAAATAATCCCGACCAAAACCGATAACATACCAAGCAGAAAGAAAATAGTAACAAAATAATTGAGTCCGGGAAAGTTGAACAAAAATGCAAGCCCGATGAAAAATGATGTAAGTATAAAAAGAGCAACAGCAATTGTATAGCTTAATACTGCATTACGAACAAGTTTAACTCTGTAAACCAAACTTGTTATTTGTTTAGAAATGCTCTCGAGTCTAATGTTTTCAGGGTAAGCAAGATTATCGTCACTATATTTATGGATAGTGCGTCTGCGTTCTTCATTAAGCAGGCGAATTCTGTTTACAACTAATGAGTATTTATTATTCATCCCAAGCAAAAGCAATCCGCAAGCCGATATCATTATCCCGGGGGCAAGCATTGATTGAATGACTTCAACTACAGAAATAGAAATGTTCATTCTAATAAGTATTTTTTTATTTGATTCAAAGATAATGAATGCTTTGATCTCAGGTCAATGTTTTATGAAAGCCTGTTAAAATGGAATTAAGCTGAATATTTATTTTGCAGTCTGACGGTTGATAAAATTTTCGATTAATACATCAACAATTTGGAAGGGTATTAATTTGAAAAGAATAGTCTTAAATAATGAGAGATAAAATAAATGAACTCTAAAGCGATGATTCGATTCAAAATTATTTAAAATTTCCTGAAGACTATCATTGGCTGTTTGACTAATAAAATCAACAAAAACAAAGTCAGGATTAGTTTTTTCTATGAAGTCAACAGCTACATTTCCATTCTGCAAATAAACACCCTCCAATACAAAAAACTTTCGGGCAAACCTACACGTCAAATTATTGCATTCCCTATCACTAATAATGATTAATTTTTTCATTTATTGAAACAGTTGGAACAGAGTCATAAAATAATTTTCACACATTAATTAAAAATAATTTTCAGCGGAAAGTTATGAAATGAAAGGTTAAGACAGAAAAATTCTCAGGTTTAAATTTCACTTCTCTTAATAAAATCTAATATCACCTGATCTCCGGATTTTAATAATTCATCAGTTGATCCTGTGAAATAAACTTTACCATCGTGCAGCATTGCAACTTTATCGGCGATATTTTTTACGCTGTACATATCGTGAGTAACAACAACCGATGTCACTTTTATTTTCCCGCTTAATTCTTTTATAAGCGTGTCAATCGAATCAGACATAATCGGGTCGAGTCCGGTTGTTGGTTCATCGTAAAGAATGTAATCGGGATTTGTGATAAGTGCGCGTGCAAGCCCCACCCTTTTTTTCATTCCACCGGAAAGTTCTGCCGGTTTCAGTTTTTCTACATTGGTTAGCCCAACTAACTCAAGCTTTTCACGGACAGCTTTTAGAATTTCAGATTTAGTAAAACCATTCTTCGACTCGATTAACGGCAGCCCGACATTTTCTTCAATAGTCATTGAATCAAAAAGCGCTGCCCCCTGAAAAAGAAAACCAAATTTTTTCCTGATCTCATAAAGTTTTTTCTGGCTGAGATCATTTATTATTTCCCCTTCAACTTTTACATAACCTTCATCGGGCTGAATCAAACCAACGATGTGCTTAATCAACACACTTTTACCGCATCCGCTTTTGCCGATTATTACAATTGTTTCGCCGGGAAAGATATCTAAATCTACTCCGTTTAAAACTTTATTTTGTCCGAATCGTTTGTGAAGGTTTTTTATTTCAATCATAAATTAAAAAATTATTACGGTCAAAATAAATAAAAAACCGATGACCGTTTTGAGCCGCATTTGGCTTTGCACAGCCAGGACAAACGAATATTTCATAAGTCAAAATTTATCACTTATCTTTTTTCTTAAAGTCGAGTGAGATGGAATTTATGCAATATCGTTTTCCTGTTGGATTTGGGCCATCGTCAAAAACATGACCTAAATGAGAGCCGCATCGCGAGCATTTTACTTCGGTACGAATCATTCCATGACTCTTGTCAGTTTCAAGTTCAATATTATCAGATGATAAAGGTGCCCAGTAACTTGGCCAGCCTGAACCAGATTCATATTTTGTTTCAGAAGAAAAAAGTTCATTTCCACATGCAGCGCACAGATAAGTTCCGTCTTCATGATTTTCATAAAACTCTCCTGTGAAAGCGCGCTCGGTGCCTTTTTCTCTAAGTACATTGTATTCTTCGGGTGTTAATTCTTTCTTCCATTCTTCATCGCTTTTAATAATTTTATTTTTCATACTTGTTCTTTCATTTTTGTTTTGAATTGTATTCACTTTTTTTGTTGAATCCTGCTTAGCAGTGATTCGTCTATCTGCGGTCAATGATTCTTTGCTGTTTGAAATAATAAATCCTGTGACTATCACAGCAGAAGCCGCAAACAATATTATCATCAATTTATTTTTACTCATAATAAAATCCTTTTATTTAATATTAGATGAATTGGAAAAATTATTTTTAATTATTTTCTTAAATGGTATCATTAAATATAGATCAGCACCAAGTCGTCCAAGAACAAATGCAGTAGTTGCTGCTACTGCCCCGACAACATAAAAGTAATTTATCATTAACATTAAAACTGAAATTATAACTATAAATTCAATAGAAGTTCCAATGGTAATGGAAGAA
The DNA here is from genome assembly GCA_035328465.1 of Ignavibacteriaceae bacterium. Lineage (GTDB taxonomy): Bacteria > Bacteroidota > Ignavibacteria > Ignavibacteriales > Ignavibacteriaceae > JADJEI01. The sequence continues at coordinate 5,040 of DAOLIQ010000024.1, forward strand.
GTATGTTTTCCGAAAACGATAACTGCGCGCTGAAAACTGATCCAAACTGTGAAAGCCGGAAAGATTGCCATTATCATCAATGGCAGACGTGAAAAATCAGCAAGAGATTTTTCTAATCCTGAAATATTTCTAAGCCAGATATCAGCCAAAGGAGTGTATGCGATAAAAATTAATACTCCTGCAAGCACTGCCGCTAATTGGAAAGCAAATTTCTTTAATGAAATATAATTTTCTTTTTGTTTATTAATCAATGCAATTACAACTTCTTGATAAGACAGTCCGAGCCCGCGAAAAATAAACACGAAAGAAGTGATAACAGGCATTACTGCCAAAGACTCAACTGCCATTGGACTGCTTCCAATAAAAAAAGTCACAAACGGTTGAACTCCGAGAGTTAAAAGAGAAGTTAATGCCAGTGGTGAATAAAACTTCATGATCTCATTGTAGCTTAATTTTTCCGAACTCATTTCTGCCTCAACTATTTTAAGAATGGGTGAAACCATAATTCTGCTCGCAAGTGCTTCACATATCACTGCGACCGAAAGTGAGGAAGCTCCAACAACAACACCATCAACATTTGTAAAAAAGTATAAAAGTGCTGCCGTCAACGACATAGTTGATAACCTGACAATTGTGCCAAGTGCAACAAGCTTTGTTTGATTGTTTCTTATTAATATTCCCTGATAAAATCTTCTGTATCCTATCGCTCCGGGCCACGGCAGCAAAATCAAAGTAGCTTTGTGTGTTAATTCGGATACTTCAGGGGGGAGGCTAATCAACCTTTCAGCAATGAAGTAAAATATTTGGGGAATATTGAAAATCACCATTGCTAAAGTTAAAACCAGGCTTAATGCGTAGTTAAACTTCTTTAGTTTTAAAAAGGAAAAATTATCTTTAACTAATGCAGTTGAAGCGCTCATCATCATTATGACTGGCGATTCGATAATTAAAGCAAAGGAAAAAGCAACACCGTAAGCAGCAAGATTGAATTTTGGATCGGGCAGGCGTGCTATTAATGCTGATAAAAACGGTCCTTCGATGGACATCATTAACCACGTCGAAGCTAGTGGAAGCCAGAAAAAAAATATTTGTTTTGGTTTCAAGGAAAAACTTATTCCGAAAATTGATAAAATTAAAATTTTACTCTATTTATTCTGTCCAATTTCTTTTGTAACACTAATGCATTGTACGAATAAATATTTTAATTTTGCATAACTAAATAAATCGTTTAATAAAAAGTCAAAAAAATCCCGGAGGGAAATTTAGATGAAAGTCAGATCATTATTATTGCTCTTATTTTTTTTCACGCCTGCAATATTTTGGAATTGCAGTCAAAGTAGTGATGGCGAAATTACCGAAGATCAAGTTCAGGAATTAAGAATTATCGCTGATGAATTTACTAAGACAATTAAAACTGTTTTAGTAAAACAAATGCAAAACGGCGGAGTACCTGCGGCACTAACTGTTTGTTCGGACACCGCACAACTGCTAACTGCTGATTTTGCTTCGTTAAAAGGAATTAACGTAAAAAGAGTTTCATTCAAAAACAGAAATGAAAATGATTATCCCGACCCATTTGAATTTGAGGGATTGAAATATTTTGAAGAAATGAATGAAAAAGGAATATTGAAAGAAGGCAGCGAATATGTGGAAATTGTTACTGAAAATAATGGAGAATTTATTCGTTACCTTAAACCAATATTTGTAAGTGATGTCTGCTTGAATTGTCACGGAGATTCAAATTTGTTTTCGCCGGAAGTAAAAGCATTGCTTAATAAAAATTATCCTAATGATAAAGCAATCAATTATAAAAACGGTGAATTAAGAGGTGCTGTTTCTATTCAAAAAAAACTAGAATGATTTATTAAATAAATTAGCCGAGGGGAAAATGGCTTACTCAAAAATTTATCCTGTACCGCAAATCTCATCGGTGCAGGACATGATTATCAAATCAGCTTCTAAGTATGGTGATAAAATTGCTCTCGAAGATCTTAACCCCACCTTAATTCCAAAATTAACCTTTGCTCAACTTTTGACCAATGTATTAAAATTTGGCAGAAGCCTGAATTCGCTGGGAATAAAGGAGAGAGACCATATCGCTGTAATATCAGAAAACAGAGTTCAATGGGCGCTGACTTATCTGACAGCTATGGCTTTTAATATGGTTATTGTCCCGATTGATAAAAATCTTCCTTCAAATGAAATATTAAATATTATTCATGAGTCTGAATCAGAAGCGATAATTTTTTCTAACACTTTCGAAAATTTTTTTAGGGAAAAGAAAGATACACTGCTAAAGTTGAAGCATTTTATAAGCATGGATTTGTTAAGCAAAAAAAATAATTTCCATTCAATGACTGAATTAATTAATAACACTCCATTAATCTCGATAAATGAACTTTCTAAAATAAATCCGACAGAACTTGCTCAAATTATTTTCACTTCCGGATCTTTGGGCAGAGCCAAAGGAGTAATGCTTACTCAGAAAAATCTTGCCTCTAACTTAATGGCGATGTGTAGTCTAGTTGAAATGAAACCTGCAGATAAATTTCTTTCAGTACTGCCTATCCATCACACATACGAATGCACATGCGGGCTTTTGTGTCCTGTTTACAGTGGTTGTTCGGTGCACTATGCACGCAGTTTAAAAACTATTGTTGATGATCTTCAAAATGTTAAAGCAACAATTCTTCTCGGCGTACCTTTACTGTATGACAAAATGTTTAAGAAGATTTATAAATCAATTCAAGAAGATAAAATAAAATCCATGATTGTCCCTCCGCTAATAAAGATTTCAGATTTTGCTGCCAAAGTCGGCTGGAAAGATTTTAAGAAAATTGTTTTTAAGGAACTTCATCAGAAATTCGGCGGAGCTGTACGGTTATTTATTGCAGGGGGGGCAGCGCCCGATCCCAAAGTTGCAAAAGGGCTGCAGGAATTCGGATTCAATTTTATCCAAGGGTATGGATTAACCGAAACTTCTCCCATACTTGCTTTGAACCAGATAAATAATTTTAAAAATGATGCCGCTGGAATTCCTCTTCCGGGAGTTGAATTAAAAATCAATCAGCCTGATTCCGACGGCATTGGTGAGATATATGCAAAAGGTCCAAACGTTATGAAAGGTTATTTTAATAATGATAGATTGACTGCAGAGGCATTCGAAAATGATTGGTTTAAAACAGGTGACCTCGGCTACTTTGATAAGGATGGGTTTTTACACATTAGTGGAAGGAAGAAAAATGTAATCATTGCAAATAACGGTAAAAATGTTTTCCCGGAAGAAATTGAAGATATTTTGAATAGAAGCACTTTCATTCAAGAGTCATTAATCTTTGGTGAAAAGGACGAAAAGCACGATGAAATTATTGCCGCACAAATTTTTACTGATGCTGAATCATTCATCGAATACGCAGAGAAAAATAATATTCAAATAACCGATGAATTCATTCGCTCAAAAATCTCCGAAGTAATTAAAGAGGCAAACAAGCAGCTTGTTTCATACAAACAGATTAGAAAATTTTACATTCGCGACAGAGAATTTGAAAAAACTACCACACAAAAGATTAAACGTTACCTTGTCAATCAAGGTGAAACCATTTAAATGTTTGGGAGGGGCTTGCCCCTCCCGATTGATTATTCTTCAGCCATCAAGACTGAAATAGCTGCCGTATTGACAATATCATCTACGCTGCATCCACGGCTTAAATCGAAGAATGGTTTATTCAATCCCTGCACCATTGGACCGACTGCTTCAGCCTTTCCAAGGCGCTGTGCAATTTTGTAACCAATATTTCCTGCATTCAAATCCGGAAAAACCAAAACATTAGCTTTGCCTGCGACATTACTTCCCGGTGCTTTCTTCCTTCCGATGGATTCAATTATCGCCGCATCAAACTGAAGTTCGCCGTCAACATTAAGGTCCGGTCTTTTCCTGCGGACTGACTCCGTTGCACTTATAACTTTATCTGCAAGTTCGTGCTTTGCACTCCCCTTTGTCGAAAAAGAAAGCATTGCAATAAAAGGCTCTTCGCCTGTAAGTTTTTTATGATTATCAGCAGTAGAAATAGCAATATCAGCAAGCTGCTCGCTATCGGGATTGGGCACCACCGCACAATCAGCAAAGCTGTATACTTTTTCCGGGAAAATCATTAAAAAGAAACTTGATACAATTGAAATTCCCTTCGGCATTCCAACGCACTGAATACCCGCCTTCATAACATCTGCAGTTGATGCTGTTGAACCGCCCACACTTGATGAAACAACGCCGTTGCGAACCATCATTGCTGCAAAAAACAAATCTCTTTTCATTGCTTCGCGCGCTTGTTCAATCCTAACACCCTTGTGTTTTCTAAGCTCAGCAAATTCTTGAGCATATTTTTCAAAGTCGGGCGATTTAAGGTGATCAATAATTATAACATCTTGTAAATTAACGCCGGTACTTTTTGCATTTGATAAAATTGTTTCTTCATTTCCTAAAGTAGTTACGGAAGCAATACCATTTCTCTGAAGAATTTCGGCAGCTTTTAATACACGACCGTCGTGGGATTCGGGAAGAACTACCTTTGCTTTTTTTTGTGATGCTTTTGATTTGATATTTTCTAAAAGTGAAAGATCCATTATAACTCTCCTGTTAATTAAAAATTTGATGTACAAAATTACAAAAATTTACAGCATAGCCTTTGGGAGTTAACATAATTCTCAGATCTCTATTTGACGCACTTCTTAAAAACCAATCGTATAGTAAATTTTCCTTTGTTTGCCACAATTTCAATTATGGTTAAGATGATTATCCCGAAATAGCGTTGATCGATGTATATAAAATGATTTTATTTGACTGTAAATCGTCACCTATTTAATTAGTATATCAAAAATTTAATATTTAATTAGTGATTTAGATTAAAATAATTTTTAATTTATGGACAAGAATTCTTTCAATTCATAAATAAACGATGGAGACTTTATGAAAAAGTTTTTTATACTTTTTACGCTTTTGGTTTCTCTTTTCATGGTTACTACATCAACTGCTACAGTAATAAATGTATCGGTAGATAATTTTTTCTTCTCACCATCCTCATTCGATGCAGCGGTTGGTGATACTGTAACGTGGACACTTATAAATGGGTTTCACACAACCACTTCAACTTCTGTTCCTTTCGGGGCATCAAGCTGGGATTATACTTTTGCAGGCGCTGGAGATACTTATAGTTATGTCATTACAGTTGCCGGCGTGTACGAATATTTATGCATGATTCATCCCACACTAATGATAGCTTCATTTTCTACTTCGGTTCCTTTTCCTTTTGTAGAAGATTTTGATTTTCCCGCCGGAGATAATTTAACTTTTCACGGATGGACGGCTCATAGTTCGGGCGGCACTAATCCGCAGACAGTAGATGCATCGGGTTTAACTTTTGCAAATTATCCTTCTTCGGGAATTGGTAACTCTGCTTTACTTGATAATACAAGTGAAGATACACACAGGCTTTTCGATGAAGTTACAAGCGGTGTAGTTTATTATTCATTAATGATGAAAGTCGATGCTGTTGCTACCGGTTACTTTATTCATCTTGCACCGAACCCGCATAACACATTTGATTTTAGAGCAAGATTATGGATTACAGGCACAGGCTCCAATTATGGTATCGGTTTAAGCTACGCAAGCTCTGACACACTTTTTACACCTCACGAGTATGTTACCGGCACTACATATCTTTGTGTTGTTAAGTATGAAGTTATTGACGGCACGCAGAATGATATAGTTAGTCTATACGTCTTTGATGAAACAGATCCATTCCCAGGAACAGAACCGGCAACACCAACGGTTGGTCCAATTTTAAATACAACTACAAGTGCAGATATAAATCCCGGATCAATTAATTTAAGACAATATAGTTCTTCCCAAAATATTGTCGTTGATGGAATCAGAATTGGAAATACCTGGGCTGGCATTGTACCGGTTGAACTGACTTCCTTCACAGCAAATGTTAAGGATGGGGCAGTAATTCTAAACTGGCAGACAGCAACCGAAACAAACAACAGCGGTTTTGAGATCGAAAGAAAATCTTCTAACCAAAGCTGGGTAAGAATTGGATTCGTACAAGGTAAGGGAACAACCACAGAAAAACAGAATTACTCTTTCACTGATAACAATATCAGTGCTGGAAATTACAGCTACAGATTAAAACAGTTGGATTTCAACGGCGCTTATGAATATTCCAAAACTGTTGAGGTTGAAGTTGTCGAACCCAACAAATATGAACTCGTTCAGAATTACCCCAACCCATTCAATCCATCTACAACAATTGAGTTCACAATCCCTCAAGCTTCAAAAGTTAGCTTGAAAGTTTACAACTTACTCGGACAGGAAGTAAGAACCATTGTAAATGGATTTAAAGATGCTGGCACGCATAAAATAAACTTTGATGCAAAAGAATTAAACAGCGGAATGTACATTTATAAACTTGAGGCTGGTTCTTTCACTCAGGTTCGTAAGATGACTTTACTGAAGTAATATTTTTTAACCTCCAAATTTCAGAAATAAAAGGCTCGGCAACCGAGCCTTTTTTTATTTCATCAATTGATAAATTTTGATATTAATATTACTTTAACGCTAAGGAAAAAATGAAAATATATATACAGGTGAGAAAATGAAAAGAATACTAACAGCAATTCTTATTTTTACTTCCATCAATTTTGCACAAACGTATCACACCATAACACTTGATGCTAACTTAGTTGATTGGAATGCTGGTGCGGAACAATATACCGCTCCAGGTTCTCAAAATGTTAATTGGTATTTCACGTGGGATAATTCTAATTTTTATCTTGCAGCAGAGAGAACCTTTGGAAGTATTTTTGGAGACACAGATGCGTTAACAATATTTATCGATACTGATGCCAATCTTACACCAACCAATGGTACAGGTTCTACAACTGGTAATAACTATCAGGGTGTTACAGCTACATTGCCATTTTCAGCAAATTATTCGGCAAGAATTGAGCGATCATATAAACAATCTGATCGCTGGAATGGTTCAAGCTGGACAACAATTACAAATAGTATTCAGGATTTTAACAATGGAAATACGAGAACTATACGTGAAGTTAGTATTCCCTGGACAGAAATTGGGAATGGATCAAAACCAAATGAAATTTACTTCCTTGCATATATTAGTTATAATACAGGTGTATTCGCAAGCGTTCCTCTTGGTAATGAATCACAAAATGGAAATGGGGCAAGTAAAACTTTTTCAAATTATTTCGGCGGATATCAAACTACTTCAGGAATTAATCCGAATGGAACAACTAACACTCCTCTCCCCGTCGAACTCACTTCCTTCTCAGCAACGACAATTGGTTCATCGGTAAAACTTAATTGGCAGACAGCAACGGAAGTAAATAATTATGGGTTTGAAGTTGAACGAAACACACCCCTCAATCCCCTCTCAAGAGAAGAAGACGAAGATGTGTGGGAAAAGATTGGCTTTGTTAATGGTAATGGCAATTCTAATTCACCAAAGAATTACTCATTCGTAGATGATAATCTTTCAGGAGGAAATTATTCCTACAGACTAAAGCAAATTGATAATGATGGACAATTCGAATACTCCAAAACTGTAGAGGTTTCATTTATGAAACCAACGGTATTTAGTTTGGAACAGAATTATCCTAATCCATTTAACCCGACGACTACAATTCAATTCTCTCTGCCACAAGCAGGCAGTGTAAAACTAACTCTGTTCAATATACTTGGTCAGAAAATCAAAACACTTCTAAATGAATACAAAGAATCCGGTGTTCACACATTAAACTTCAATGCAAGTGAATTAAACAGCGGACTTTACATTTATAAATTAGAAGCAAACGGTTTAGTCAAAACCCGCAAAATGACATTACTAAAATAACTTAAAGTCGACTTCGAAGTTACAGTACGTTTATGATAGACATAGAATAACGAAGAAACCCCGAAGGCAGTCTGTTTTACTCTAAATTTATTTAGCCCTTCTTATGCTTTTAAAATCATTTAGAAAAATATTGGCACTCGCAGTTCTGCTACTGATTGGTACTTTTGCTACCACTGTTTTTGCGCAGGATTTTTTAATGCAAGGATGGTACTGGGATTATCCAAAAACCTCAAATGGATTTCTGTGGGCTGATACGTTAACAAATAAAGCAAGTGATTTGAAAAACGCTGGATTTACTTACATCTGGCTTCCTCCTCTCTCGCGTACAAGTTCCGGCAGCAGCAGCAATGGTTACGATCCAAAAGATCTTTATGATTTAGGTGAGTTTGGGCTGGGGGCAACCGGCTTCGGTACTCGCGCTGATGTTGATGGACTTATCACTGAATTTAATTTAGTTGGATTGAAAGCAGTGGCTGATGTTGTTTACAATCATCGTGACGGCGGCAAGACTGAAACTAACCCGCCCTTGAAAACTTACATTACTAATTATGATTGGACAAAAGCAAACACTGGATATAACCCGTTCCCTTATGACAGATACAGAGTGATCCTCCCAATCGGCGGAAGTACCGAAAACGGGGCGGGGGATTATTATTTTAAAATAAGTTCAGCTTCAGCGCACAGCAGGTTTGATTATTATCAGTACAGAGTTTATTTGTATACCAACCTTAAAGGCTGGCAAGATTTATCAGATACTTCTGAAGTTGAACCAAATGGCGGGGGTGACTGCGGTCAATCTAATAATAATATTTCTCTTGGTAGAAACTTTGACGCAGTAAATGAGGATGCTGCTTTCGGCTGCCGTACAGATGAATTTCATTTATCACTTTCTGCGGATGATTTTTATTCTGCTGGTGATACAATTTTTATTCTCTTTGGTAAGGGAAACAGCGATTACTCCGACATGCGGATTTATGGTATTTGGTCTGGTACAAGAAACATGGACATCGCAAGTGAGCTGGTTTATCAATCCTATACAGATTTTACCTCGATGCCAAGTGGTTCAGGCTCTATGAATTATGAAAACTTTAAACCAAATTCTACAAACACAACTAAACTCGATGGTGATTGGGATTGGCTCTGGTTCTATTATGATTACGATCAAAATGTCCCCTCCACTAAATCTGCTTTAATTGATTGGACAAAATGGTTGTGGAATAATGCAGGTATTCGCGGCTTACGTATGGATGCAGTAAAACACTTCCCGCCTGAGTTTGTTGGTGATCTTTTAGATGATCTTCATACAAATGGAATTGATCCTGGTATTGTCGTCGGTGAATTTTATGATGCTAATACTGCGTCTTTAAAATACTGGATTGATCAGGTTTATACATATATGGATAACTCAACTAAATTATCAATCACCCCCCGTGTGTTTGATTTTTCTCTGCGCGATGTTTTGGAAAAAGCCTCTGATGAATTTGGCTATGACGCAAGAAATATTTTTACTGCAAGTTTAGTGGATGCCCAAGGAGTTAGCGGCTCGAATGTAATCACATTTGCAAATAATCATGATTTTAGAGACAGCGCTCAACAAATTAATCATGATCCAATCCTTGCTTACGCATATTTATTAACTAACAACCAGGTTGGTCTGCCGTGTGTTTTCTATCCGGATTATTATGAGGTTCCTGGTTTTACAAATGGGGGATTGAAACGAAAAATTGATGATCTTATAAATGTTCATAAGAATTTTATATATGGTTCCTCTTCACGGGATTATCTAACAAAAGTTGGGACAGCTTATGATCCATTCTATAATTCCGGAACTTCTACTACAACACTTGTTTACCAATTGATGGATACACCTTCCGGTAAAGACGTGATAGTTGCAATAAATTATGCAGGAGACTCGCTTGATATGTGGGTTGGGGTTAATCCAAGCGGATTATCTGAAGGCGCAGTGTTAGGCGATCAAATTGGGAATGCAATGCTGTCAACTTTGACTGTCTCCGGCGGAAGGGTTCACGTAAAAATTCCGGCGCGCAGTTATTCGGTCTGGGTGGAAAATGAAAACCCCCTTCCTGTTGAACTGACTTCTTTTTCTGCAACGGTAAATGGCTCTTCAGTAAATCTGAATTGGCAAACTGCAACTGAGGTGAATAATTATGGATTTGAAGTTGAGCGGAACACACCCTTCAATCACCTCTCCAGAGGGGAAGGTGAAAGTGTTTGGGAAAAAATTGGTTTTGTAAATGGTTACGGAAATTCGAATTCGCCAAAGAGTTACTCATTCGTTGACTATAATCTTTCAGCAGGAAATTATTCTTACAGACTAAAACAAGTTGATAATGATGGACAATTCGAATACTCCAAAACTGTAAAGGTTTCAATTTTAAAACCAGATGCTTTTTCATTAGATCAGAATTACCCAAATCCGTTCAATCCATCCACCACTATTGAGTATGCAATTGGCAGCAGGCAATTTGTAACTCTCAAGATATTTAATTCGCTTGGAGAAGAAATAGAAACCTTAGTAAATGAATTTCAGGATGCAGGAGTTCATTCTAAATTCTACATTCTAAATTCTACAATGCCAAGCGGAGTATATTATTACCAATTAATTAGCGGAAATTTTATAGATACTAAGAAAATGGTATTGCTGCGATAATTTTTATTGTAATGTGATTTCGTTTATGGAAATGTCGCCGAATAAGCGGCATTTATTTTGTAATTATAATATGCAAATCATCAATTATGAATGTTATTTGAAGTTTTTGTTAAAGTTGGCAAACCAAATTGAGTCACAAGTTCAATTACAGTTTAATTATGAGATAAATATTTTTTTATAGAATTTATAAAAAAATATTGGACATTGGAGAAAAATATTTGTAGTTTCACTTGTGCTTAATTGAATTATAGACATTAATCGAATCAACAGACTACCTCGATTTGATTTGTTGTTCTGAATAATTAAACTATTTCAAAATCAAGAATATTTTTTTAAACCCAATTATGGGGAAATTCGGATGGCTGTATGCAATACATTCATTTAAGAGTTTTTCCGGATCCTCATAATCGTCAAGAAACAAGCATTCATAGATTGAAAAATAATAACTAATCCTGGAAGGGGAGCCAGAAATGACTCATTAAAATCAAAGGAGTAGTATTATGAACAGTGAAGCAATTCTTATTACGGCGATATTTCTTTTTCTTGCTATCGTTATTGGCTTTTTAGATACCTCATCAAGCAAAGTTGAGAAACAAGAACAGAATGACCAAGTGGAAAAAAAGTTACCAATTTCTTCCTCAGAGATTATTACTATTAATAAGTAGTTTGTTGACCATTGTAGATGAGATGTGATTTTATAGGTGCATCTCAACAGTTTGATTTTTAATTTTAGAATTAAAGAATGCCCTGCTTTGTCTTAAATTAAATTTGGCAAGCGGGCTTTTTTATTTTCCTCCGCCCAAAATTTCCCTTAATTTAGTGAGTGCTTCTTAGCTTTGAAATTATTATTATTGCAATTAATTAACTGAGACTTCTGAAAAATAGATTCCGATTAGTCATTCTGATGGCATTCTCATTCAGCATCTTTTATGAGATTTTAATTCTTAAGGAACAAAAATAACAATGTGATCTAAATTTAATTTTTCAGAAGCATCTAACTATAAATAATTTAAGATTAATATGTTTGGTTTATTAAAAATGGATAAAGAAGACCTGCAGATAGGCGGGGAGATAGTTCAGGAACAACGCAGAAAACGCCGAATGGTCTCCATCGTGCTGCTTGTATTCGGATTTATAATCCTGAATTTAATCCTCTGGGCGCTAACTAAGGTTTGAATTATTCCATTAAAAATTGTTGACGAATTTATAGTTGAATAAGATTTATGCATAACAAAGATAAAGTTTATATAGAGACCTACGGCTGTCAGATGAATGTTGCCGATACGGAAATAGTGCTCGGCATTCTTAAAAAAAATAATTACGAAGTCGTTGATAATCCGGACAATGCTGATGTTGTTTTATTAAACACCTGCAGCATTCGCGATAACGCCGAGCAGAGGATTTACGGCAGACTTGGCAATTTCAAAAATTTGAAAAATTCAAAACCCGAGCTTGTAGTAGGCATTCTTGGCTGTATGGCTGAACGATTAAGAAAAGATTTAATTGATGAAAAGAAAATTGTTGATTTAGTAGTTGGTCCTGATGAGTATAGAAGAATTCCTGAATTACTTGAAGTTGCATTCGCGGGTGAAAAAGGAATCGGCGTTCGTCTTTCGCGCACAGAAACTTATGATGATATTATACCTTACCGCGAGGATGGTCTTCAAGCGTGGATATCGGTTATGCGCGGCTGTGATAAATTTTGTACTTTTTGCGTTGTCCCATTTACGCGTGGCAGGGAGCGAAGCCGTTCGCTCGATTCAATTGTTGACGAAATTAAAATTCTTTCCGGAAGAGGTTTTAAAGAAGTTACACTTCTTGGGCAAAACGTTAACTCATACATGGATGGGGCAAATGATTTCGCCGACTTACTTGCTGCCGCAGCTCTTGTTAACCGGTCCATAAGGATTAGGTTTACTACGTCCCATCCACAGGATTTATCCGATAAACTCCTTTACACCTTTGCAGAACACTCAAATGTTTGCAAATATATTCATCTCCCCGTGCAGTCCGGTTCAAATCGTATTCTTGAATTAATGAACAGAACTTACAGTGTTGAACATTACCTTAACCTAATTGATAAAGCAAGAAAAATAATTCCTGCAGTTAGTTTTTCGACTGATATTATTTCCGGCTTCCCGACAGAGACTGATTACGACCATCAAATGACTTTGGATGTAATGAAACAAGTACAATTTGACGGCGCTTATATGTTTAAATATTCTCCCCGCGAAGGCACCAAAGCGTTCCAGATGAAGGATGATGTATCAGAACAGATCAAAACTAAAAGACTTCAGGAAATTATTGAACTGCAAGGAAAAATCTCATTTGATATCAATCAAAAAATTGTAGGTCAAGAAGAGGTCGTGCTTGTTGAAGGATTTAGCCGTAAATCGGAAAATTTTTTTGCAGGAAGAACTGATTCTAACAAGGTTGCAATTATTCCCGCAAATAACAAAATAAAAGTTGGTGATTACATCCGAACAAAAATTACTAAAGCAACTCAATCAACTTTATTTGCAGATTTTATTTCAATGGAAAACACTCCTGCTGAGTTTGAATCTATTTCAGCGTAGCCAATTGCTTTTTGTTATATGAAGAAAATAAAAATCCTTTTTCTCATCATTTCTTTTTTCGTTTGCATGCCAATTATGGCTCAGGATGTTGATATTGTCCCCTATCTGAAGATGATAGAAAATGGTGAGCGGGATGCTGTTCTGCAGAAACTTCCGAAACTAAACGAAGAAAATCCCGAAAGCCCCAATCTTACATTTCTGCAAGCTGTATTGACAGAAAACGGGCAGCAGGCAGTTGTGCTCTATCAAAAAATTATCAATGATTATCCCGGCACAAGGTACGCTGATGCTGCCATTTTTAGAGTTTACAGCTACTATTATGCACTCGGCTTATATCAAACAGCAAAAACTTATCTCGAAAAACTAAAGCGGGAATACCCTCAATCATCATATATTAAAATTGCAGATCAAAATATTCCTTCCAAAGACGAACCATTAAAAAATGATGAACCAGTTACGACAAATAAAAAAATAGAGGACGAAATTAAATCTGATTCTAAAAATTATAAGTTCACCATTCAGGCGGGGGCATTCAGCAGCAGTAATAATGCCGAGCATTTAAAAAATGAATTTCAAAGTGCCGGATTATATTCGTTTATAACTGAAAAAGAAGTTGCCGGCACTATTTTTCACGTTGTGTTTGTCGGACGATATGAATCAAAGCTCGAAGCGGATGATTCACTTTCTGTAATAAATAAACAATTTGGAATTGAAGGTAGAGTTGTTGAACTTCAATTTAAATAACTTTTCGGTATAAATTGAAAATCCATTTTATCGGAACTGGTTCGGCTAAAGCTTCCCGCAATAATTATCATACTTCGCTTTTAATTTCTTCAGATAAATATAATTTATTGATTGATACCGGTGATGGAATTTCTCGTGCACTGCTTCAATCTAGTATTGACTTCAATTCAATTGATGGAATTTTACTAACACATTTACATCCTGATCATTTCAGCGGGCTTGCATCTTTGCTTGTGCAGATGAAACTTTGTGAGCGTAAAAATCCATTGACAATTTTTATTCATCTGGAATTAAGAAGGCAAGTTGAAGATTTTATTTATCAATCCTATCTTTTCTATGAACGAATGAATTTCAAAATTATTTATAAAACTTTTATTCAAGACGATAGGATTGAAGTTGCCGAAAACTTTGCTTTTATTTCAAGGAAAAATTCTCATCTGGACCAGTACGAACAACACGATATAGAACATAAATTATCTTTTTACAGCGGCAGTTTCCTATTTATCTGTGAAGGTGCAAATATTTTTATCACTGGTGATGTGGGAGGTGAGAAGGATCTCCTTCTTTTTAATGATCATTTAATTAATATACTGATTAGCGAGGTGACTCATCTCAATTTTCAAAGTTTAGTCGAATTTAAATCCAATCACAAATCAACAAAAATATTTCTCGTTCATTTAGATGAAATGAATAGAGAATCATTAGGTCTTATAATAAAAAGCCTTAACGAAGAAATCATCAGGGATTTTACAATTGCCGATGAAGGGCTTATAGTTTCGAATTAGTGCCGCATTTCCTAACTTTTAAATGCGCTGCAAAAAATCTTATATTTTCCTATCGAATAATTTTTATTCTAAAAAATAAATGACATTAGAGGAATTCAAAAAAAAATTCGGAATAATTGGCAGATCGAAGGAAATAAATGATCTTGCCGATATCATTATGCAGGTTGCTGTCTCCGAAATATCAGTTCTGATTTATGGAGAAAGCGGAGTTGGCAAAGAAGTTTTTGCTCGTGCTATTCATGGCTACAGCAAACGGGCGTCAAAGCCTTTAATTAGTGTTAATTGTGGCGCTATCCCCGAAGGTTTGATGGAAAGCGAATTATTCGGACATAAAAGAGGCTCATTTACTGGTGCAGTTGAAAGCCGCAAAGGATATTTTGAAATAGCTGACGGCGGCACTTTATTTCTTGACGAAATTGGCGAAACACCGCTAACCACTCAAGTAAAATTGCTGCGCGTAATTGAAATGAAAGAATATATAAAGGTTGGGGCTGAAACCGTAAGCAAAGCAGATGTTAGATTAATTACGGCTACTAATCAAGATTTACAGCAGCTTGTAAACGCAAGAAAATTTAGAGAGGATTTATATTTTAGATTGAAAGCAGTCACACTCCAACTGCCTCCCCTTCGTAAAAGAAAAGAAGATATTGCTTTACTCGCGGAACATTTTATCCAGGCATATTGCAGTGCAAATAGTATTATGCCTCCGCAGCTAACTAACGATGCAATCTTGGTATTACAGGAATATAATTGGCCTGGTAATGTTCGAGAACTGAAAAATACAATCGAAACTGCGGTGACATTAAATCGCGGGAAAATTATTGACGCTTCAGCATTACAACATTTGCTAATCCAGTCACCGCCTGTAGAAGATTCTGAAAGATCACTTCCCGTTTTTCTAAAAAAATCTTCAGAAGAGGTTGATAGAGAATTAATGTATCGAGCTTTGTTCGAACTTAAAAAAGATATGATGGAATTAAAAGACTTGATAAAGGAAAGAAATTCAGAAATTCTTGTCTCCCCGACTTTTCAATCACCGCAAGAAGTAATTCCAATTCAAGAATTGGAAAAAGAAGCTATCAAAAATGCGTTAATAGTTGCTAAAGGCAAAAAACGAATGGCGGCAAAACTGCTTAAAATGAGCGAAAGAACTCTTTATCGCAAATTAAAGGAATACGAGATTTGAAATCTAGTCTGTTTGAATCAAACAAGTTCAACGCGAATCGAATGAAGCAGAGAATGAAAAAAATGTTCATCGGGATGAGTCTTATCTTGTCAATCTATGTTGGTTTAGTTAATTTTGTTGGATGCTGTTCATATTCTTTTACTGGCGCCTCAGTTCCCGAGCACTTGAAAACTATTTCGATTCCAATTGCTGATGATAGAAGCGGATCTGGTGAACCAGGATTAAGAGAATCTTTTACGAACACACTTGTTCAAAAATTTATTGATGACAATACTTTTCAGGTAGCTGAAAAGTTGAAAGCAGACGCAGTGCTTGAATGTGCAATAACCTCTTTGAAAGATGCCCCCGCAATTGTTACGGCAGGCGAAAATGTAAGTTCAAGGAGAATTACTATTTCAATACAAGTGATCTACCGTGATCTTGTTAAGCGAACTGTAATTTATGAAAAAACATTTTCTAATTATGGCGATTATATTTTGATCACAGATCGGGCACAGGCTATTCAAACTGCGGTTGATAAAATTACTGAAGACATCCTTTTGGATACAGTTTCAGGTTGGTAATATTTTGTAATTATTTTTAGGTTTATTATGGAAGACATAGTTTTAATAGGTTATTTCCTTTCGCTAACAATTTTATTCATCTTTGGACTTCATGGATTTATTATGATGTATTATCATCATAAGTACCGTGATGTTAAACATAAACAGAAAAAAGAAATTGATACAGATTCAATTGTTACAATTCAGCTTCCTCTATACAATGAAATTTATGTAGTTGAAAGATTAATTGATGCTGTTTGCGAAATTGATTATCCAAAAGATAAAATGGAAATCCAAGTGCTCGATGATTCAACTGACGAAACAATTAATGTTGTAGCAAAAAAAGTCAAAGAAAAATTTGATCTCGGTTTTGATATAAAGCATGTTCGACGCCAGTCGAGAGAAGGATTCAAGGCAGGTGCTCTAAAAGAAGCTATGAAATCTGCCAAGGGAGATTACATTGCAATTTTTGATGCTGATTTTCTTCCGCATAAAGATTTTTTGAAAAAGACATTATCATTCTTCGCTGACGAAAAAGTTGGAATGGTACAAACAAGATGGGAGCATCTCAACGGTGATTATTCAATCCTTACTAAAGCTCAAGCGCTCGCTCTGGATGGTCATTTTGTAATTGAACAAACTGTAAGAAATAAAGCCGGGTTCTTTATTAATTTTAATGGTACCGGTGGTGTTTGGAGGAAAAAGTGCATCGAGGAAGCAGGCAACTGGCATTCGGATACTTTGACG
Organism: Ignavibacteriaceae bacterium; assembly: GCA_035328465.1. Lineage (GTDB taxonomy): Bacteria > Bacteroidota > Ignavibacteria > Ignavibacteriales > Ignavibacteriaceae > JADJEI01. Next base: position 22,198 of record DAOLIQ010000024.1, read on the forward strand.
GAAGATCTTGATTTAAGCTATCGTGCTCAGCTTATAGGATGGAGATTTGTTTTCTTAAAAGATTTCACTTCCCCTGCAGAGCTTCCCTCCGAAATAAATGCTCTTAAAGCTCAGCAGTTCAGATGGACAAAGGGTGCAATTGAAACTGCTAAAAAAGTGTTACCTCTTGTTTGGAAGTCAAAAGTTCCACTAAGAATAAAATTACAAGCCACTTTTCACTTAACTAACAATCTGGTTTTCCCCTTCATTTTGCTTGCTGCGATTTTAAATGTTCCATTAATATTTATCAAGAATAGTGGTTCTCATGAAGCTTATTTTGCAATTATGTCCCTATTTGTTCTCGCTTTCATAAGCTCTTTTTTATTCTATCTTTATTCACAAAAAGATATTCGCACTGATTGGCGAAAGAAGATAGTTTTATTCCCCTTATTTATGGCAGGTAGTATGGGCTTTGCCGTTAACAATTCGCGTGCAGTAATTGAAGGATTATTAAGCCGCAAAAGTGAATTTGTTCGGACACCAAAATTTAAAGTTGAAAAGGATGGTGATAGCTGGAAAGGAAATAAATATCTCAATAAGAAAATCAATTTTTCAGTTTATGTTGAATTACTAATGGCAGTTTATTGTTTAGTGGGAATAATTTCATCCTTGTACTTTTTAGAAATTGCCGCACTGCCTTTTCAGTTTCTATTTTTCTTAGGTTTTTCTTTCGTATCATTAACTTCAATCAAACATGCCTTTCAGAAAACCTGATTTCAGTATCAGTGGCAAAAAGTTAGAAGAAATTTTTGAAGCAAAAGTCCGGCTGATTTGTGAGTACGACAGACAAAGCCCCTTGTTTGTTAGGTTTGCTGCAAATTTAATTGAAGAAAATAATGTAGAGGATGCTCTTGCAATTATAAATCAGCGATTAAATGAGTTTCCTTTTAATCCCATCGCCTTAATATTAAGGGGCAAAGCTGAAACTCTTCTCGGACTTTATGATGATGCAATTAATGATTTCAAACTTTCTGGTGATTTAATCAACTCCGCCCAAACATCTGAATATTACTTAAAGGAGCTTGAAAGTATTCGTAAACAAAGATCACTTTTTGAAGCAGGCTCCAGAAAATCATTTTTAATGGATAATGATTTTACCTCTCCCATATCCAATCAATTCAGTTTCTCTCATTCTTCGGGTGAGGATGATATAATTGAAATTGAAGAAAGGCTTGAGCAGCTCGCCTCAGAAATATCGGGAGCAAAGATTAATATTAGTGAAAGCACTAATTTAGACGACAACGTTTCACTTGCAGATTTATCTGAAAAAAACATTATCATCTCGGAAACTCTTGCGAAAATTTATGCCGCTCAAGGCGAAACTGAAGAAGCGATTAAAGTTTACGAAAAGCTTATCAACAAGAGCCCTTCTCAAAAAGATTATTTCACTTCAAAAATTTTAGAACTCCGCTCTGAATTGGGTAATCAATAAATTACCTGCCTAAATTTCCTTTTCATTGTATAATGAAAACTACATTAACTTTTGATAAATTACCTCTAAAGTTTTATAAACGTGATGTTTTAATTGTGGCAAGGGAATTGCTCGGTAAGACTCTAATAAGGAAAAAAAATAATTTAACCTTTGCAGGAATTATTGTGGAAACAGAAGCATACGACGGAAAAACAGATCAGGCAGCACATTCTTTTAATGGAATGACAAAAAGAAACGAAACTATGTTTAAAGGTGGAGGCTATCTTTACGTATATTTTTCTTATGGCAATCACTATTGCTGCAATGTTGTAACAGGTAATCCTGGTGATGGCAGCGCAGTTCTTATTCGTGCTGTAGAACCAACGAATGAAATTGACGCAATGGCAATCAATAGGTATTCTAGATCTACTATTTCAGATAAAGAATTATTAAATCTTACTAATGGACCGGGAAAACTTTGTAAAGCATTTTCAATTGATCTCACAGATGACGCAGCAAACTTAAGAGATGATAAAATATTCATACTTAATACCAAAAAAGATAAATCGGGAACTATTTCGACTTCGGAAAGAATTGGCATTAGTAAATCGGTTGATCTTCCCTGGCGATTTTTCATTTCCAACAATAAGTTTGTTTCAAGAAAATGATAGTGCTGAAAAACTTGCTTATAGTCAGAACAGATAGAATCGGCGACGTTGTTCTTTCTTTACCGATTGCAAGATTAATTAAAAAATATTATCCTGATTGTAAAGTGTCTTTTCTTGTTAGAAATTATACCGAGCCAATCGTTCGTAACAACCCTGATATTGATGAAATTATTATTCTTAAGGAAGAAGGAAAGAAGATAGCACTCACCGAAAATATTAATCGGATAAAGATGAAAAATTTTGATTCTGCATTGGTGGTTTACCCTACCCTGCCAACTGCGTGGATTATATATAGAACTGGAATTAAGCATCGGGTAGGTACTGGTTACAGGTGGTATTCTTTTTTATTCAATCACAAAGTTTTTCAACATCGTAAATATGCTGAACATCATGAGCTTGAATTCAATATTAAAATGCTGGAAAAGTTTGGGATAGAAGAATCAATTGATCCAGCGAGAATTAAATTTAATATCACAGTAGATCCAATTTCGTTATCTGCTATAAAATCTCTTTTATTATTAAATGGTTTGAAGCCAGAATTTAAAATAATCATTGTGCATCCTGGCAGCGGAGGAAGTTCCGTCGATCTGCCTTTTGAAAAGTTTAGGGACTTGATACAAAAATTGAGTTCAGATGAAAGTAATTTCTTAATTATTACCGGATCCTCATCGGAAAAATTATTAGCTGATAAATTAACTGCTGATACCCGTGCAATTAATTTAGCCGGTAATTTGCACCTGAAAGAATTAATTGCGTTGATAAGTTTATGCAATATCTTTATTTCAAACTCGACCGGGCCTATTCATATTGCCGCAGCGCTCGATAAATACACGATTGGGTTTTATCCTAAAATTGTTGAATGTTCGGCGAGAAGGTGGGGACCTTATTCCTCAAAAGGGTTTATTTTTGAACCTAAAATTGACTGTAATAATTGTTCCCGCCGGCTGTGCGGGCAATTGAATTGTATGAATTCTATAAATACAAATGATGTATTAAATAAAGTAAACGAAATTATTCTTAATCTATCTTCACAACGGAGCTAAAAATGTTCAATCGTAAAATGACAATAATATTAATTCAATTAGCAATACTGATTTCATTTGTAGTACCTGCACAAACCACTCAAATTGATTTCAGAAAGTTAGATAACCCTGCATTTAAGGAGGGTGAAAAACTTACTTTTGATGTTAAGTATGGTTTTGTTACAGCAGGTATAGCTACAATGGAAATCCCTGAAATAAAAAAAATATCGGGAAGAAATGCTTATCATGTAACATTCGAAGTAAACACAGTTCCAAGTTTCGACTGGGTTTATAAAGTCCGTGATCGTTATGAAACCTATCTTGATGTTGAAGGAATTTTTCCATGGCGTTTTGAACAGCATATTCGTGAAGGAAGTTACAGCCGCGATTTCTCCGCATTCTTTGATCAGCGTAAAGGTAAAGCGAAAACCTCCGAAGGTGAATATGATCTTCCGCGTTACACTCACGATATTGTTTCAGCTTTATACTATGCTCGAACTCTTGACTACTCAAACATGAAAGTTGATGATAGAATTCATTTGCAGAATTTTTATAAAGACAAAGTTTATGATCTTGATGTTAAATATCTCGGCAGGGAAACCATTAGTGTTGAAGCAGGAAAGTTTGATTGTATAATTGTAGAACCGCTTGTTAAAGAAGGAGGGTTGTTCAAAAGCGAGGGGAGTATAGTGGTTTGGTTGACTAATGATGCATTAAAAATTCCAATAAAGGTAAAGACAAAAGTTGTTATTGGCTCGATTGATGCTGAACTTACTAAATACGAGGGAGTTGCAGGAAAACTTACTTCGAAGAAATAATAGATTAAATAAAATAATTGGGGTACTTCACAAGTTTTTAGTGCTTAATTTTATTTCTATTGAGTGTGTTCTTTCCATTAGCTAACTTACTATTATCATATTATAAAAAAAAGTTTTAAATGGACGGACAACAAGAAATAGAACCAGATAATCAAGATCCAAGCGGCAAGCATTCTGCTGAAATTCTGCGGGTGAAAAATTCAGATAACATTGAAATGAATTTTGATTTTTCACCAATAGCTGCAGGATTTATTGGACTGTTCGGCGGATTTTTCCTTTACCAATTTGTTGGCGGCTTTTTAACGCTTTTGGTTTTGGGTTTTGATATTGAAAATGCGCCTGTCACTCCGATGCGGTTGATGACAATCGCAGGGCAGATTTTGTTCATCCTACTTCCAGCATTACTTTTCGCAAAGTTTTTTTACAATAATGTTTCGGCAGTGATGAGAATAAAAATTCCTGAACTTAAAGAGTTTAGTCTTTTTACAATTGGAATTATCATACTAACTCCAATGCTGCAAACGTATCTTTATATTCAAAATTATTTTATAGAAGTTCTTGCAAAGAATAATCAGTCCGTTCAAACTCTAAAATCATTTTTTGACTCTCTCGATCAGCTTGTTGAAAAAACTTACGGTGAATTATTAAATGCAGACTCTTTTCCGGAAATGTTTTTTGTTGTGCTTGCTGCCGCAATTGTACCAGCTGTTTGTGAAGAATCAATGTTCCGCGGATTCATCCAAAAAAGTTTCGAGATGAAGATAAAACCATTTTATGCAGCTTTAATTACTGCAGTATTTTTTGGGCTATACCATTTTAATCCTTATGGTTTGTTGCCGCTAATTACGTTGGGTTTGTTTTTTGGATTTGCTGCTTATAAAAGTAATTCAATTTTAATTCCAATCTTTTTACACTTTATTAATAACCTTACTGCTGTCGTTCTTTATTTTATTTTTGGCGAAGAAGAATTGAACAACTCCATTGCTTTAAGCGGTGAGGATTTACTAAATCAATTAATATTATTTTTTATCCTAATATTATTTTTTACAGCTTTAATTATATCAATAACGAAATATTATAATAAACAATTGCAAGGAGGAGAAAATGCCAGTATGTCCGAATTGTAAAAGCGAATACGTGGAGGGAATTAAATTTTGCCCTGATTGTCAGACTGCACTTGTCGAGCCTTCAGAAATTGAAGAGCACATTCTAAGTGAAGAGCAGTGGGTGGTGGTTTATACTTCAAGCGAAGAATATGAAATTGAAATGCTTCGCGATAATCTGGAAAGCGCTGGGATTGCTGCTGCTATGCTTTCGCAAAAAGATAGAAGTTTCCCTGCACCTGGAGACTTATCTATTGTGAAGTTGTTAATTAAAAAAGATGATCTGGAAACAGGATTGAATTTCATCCAGAATTTTTTAGATAGCAAAGAAGAATCAGAAAACGAGGATCAATGAAAGCCGGCAACACTGCAACGAGAATTATTGTTTCTGTTTTGGGAATTCCGATAATCATTGCTGCAAGTTATTTCGGTAAAATTTATTTTCTTTTGTTTATTTGTGCGATAACACTGGCAGCATTCCGGGAGTTCAGTCAGATGGCTGAAAAGAAAAATGCATTCGTGAATAAACCAATCGGATATGCGGCAGTAATTTATTTAATAATTAATTCATATTACTCGATTTGGGACGTTTATTCGTCGGTATTGGTCTTAGTACTTATTTTGCTTTTAGTTGAACTTTTTAGGAATAATAATTCGGCGGTTATGAATCTGTCTGCCACATTGCTGGGTGTATTTTACATCGGATTTTTTATGAGTTCATTGGTTGAAATAAGAGAAATGTTTGCTGATCCATTTTATCAAAGAGGCGGTTATGTGATAATCAGTTCTATGGCTGCAATTTGGATTTGCGACTCCGCTGCTTATTTCGGAGGTACAGCTTTAGGCAAGCACAAACTGTTTCGCCGAGTAAGTCCAAACAAAAGCTGGGAGGGGGCGATGTTTGGTTTTATTTTTGCCATTTTAACTATGCTTCTTGCAAAAGAAATTCTACTTCAATTTCTATCATTCAATTTGATATTTTTAATTGGACTTACTATTGGCGTATTTGGACAAATCGGTGATCTGATTGAATCGCTATTTAAACGAGACGCACACATTAAAGATTCTTCATCAATCATTCCAGGACATGGCGGAGTTCTCGATAGATTTGATTCTTTGTTGTATTCAGCACCGATTATTTTTTTACTATTGAAATATTTTTATTAGAAGTATTAAAAAATGAAGTCTCGTGAACATAAAATAAATGTACTTACATTAGGCTGTTCAAAAAATACAGTTGATTCAGAACGATTGCTCAACCAATTAAAGCTGAATAACTTCAGTATTTCCGAATCTCCTGAAGATGCTGATACAGTTATTATTAATACCTGCGGTTTTATCGAGTCGGCTAAAAAAGAATCCATTGATACAATACTAAATGCTGTTGCCCTGAAGAATGAAGGTAAGTTAAAAGAGGTGATGGTAGTCGGATGCCTGTCTGAAAGATATAAAGATGATTTGCGAAAAGAAATTCCGGAAGTTGACAGTTATTTTGGAACCGAAGCATACGAGGCTATATTAAAAGAACTCGGCGGCGAACTTAAAAGTGAATTAATCGGTGAACGACGATTGACCACACCTGCCCACACAGCCTATTTAAAAATTTCTGAGGGCTGCGACCATCCTTGCTCCTTTTGTGCTATCCCAATTATGAGAGGGGGGCATAAATCAGTACCCATTGAGCAGCTTGTTCAAGAGACTGAATCTCTTGCGGCAAAAGGGGTTAAAGAATTAGTAATAATTGCCCAGGATACAACTGACTATGGAAAAGATATTTATGGCAAGCGGAATATTGTTGAACTTCTAGCCAAATTAAGCAAGGTGGAGGGAATTGAATGGATAAGAATAATGTACGCTTATCCCTCTCATTTCCCCGATGAATTGATCAATGAAATTGCTGCTAACCCCAAAATTTGTAATTACATTGATATACCTTTGCAGCACATTTCGGATAAAGTTTTGAAATCAATGCGGCGTGGTGTTACTTCAGCAAATACAAAAACACTGGTTAAAAAATTGAGAGAGAAAATCCCGGGCTTAACTTTACGTACTACAATAATAGTTGGCTATCCAAATGAAACGGAAGAAGATTTTAAGGAGTTGATAAAGTTTGTTGAGGAATCAAAATTCGACAGGCTGGGGGTATTTACTTTTTCGCCGGAAGAGAATACGACAAGCTTCCCGCTTGGTGATCCGATTTCAGCAAAAGAGAAATTGAGAAGAAGAGAAGTAATAATGGAGTTACAAAAGGAGATTTCGTTTTCCAATAACTTAAAATTTGTTGGCAAAAAAATAAAGATCATTGTTGAGTCATTAGAAGGTCAATATTATATCGGCAGATCCTACCGTGATGCACCCGAAGTTGATGGTGAAGTGCTAATACTGGCTGAGGGAAACAAATTAGATATTGGTAATTTTTATGATGTGGAAATTTATGATAATAATGAATATGATTTGTTTGGAAAAATTATTTTTTAATTGAAAGCCTATTTTATGAAAGCATTTATATCTTCCTTATCAGTTTTATTAATTATCTCAAGTGCTTTTGCTCAACCTGATAATACTTCGTTGAATAAGCAGCAAAGGGTGAAATATTACCAGGAATTTTTATGTTTTTCCTCCGGTAAAGAAGACTTAACAAGGGTGGATGTTTTTATTCAAGTGCCGTATTCTGAAATTCAATTTGTAAAAAACGGGCAGAGCTTTATTGCTCAATATTCACTTACTATTTCTGTGTTCGATGAAAATCGCGAAAAGCTTATTAATGAGAAAATATGGAATGAGAAAATTAATGCAGATGATTTCGATCAAACTTTATCAAAAGAAAATTTTAATCTCAGCTTAAAATCTGTTGAGCTTAAACCAGGCAATTACATAATTCGCACTGCGATGGAAGATAAGGATTCGCGGAAGGAATTTTCAGTCGATAATAATTTTACTGTCCGTGATTTTTCCTCAGGAATAAACATTAGCGATATAATGCTGATTGCGAAGCAGGAAGTTGTTGAGGGGAGTAATAAAATTCGTCCAAATGTATCAAAGGATGTTGTAGTCCAACGTGATGGCATCCAAATATTTTATGAAATTTATTCCGATTCATCCGCTGATGTTTTAATGGATTATTCTATTACTGACAAGGACGAAAATGTTGTTCATAAACAAAATGAGATTATTAATCTTAAAGCCGGTACAAATCAGAATTTTAAAACCATAAAAGATTCGGTTTTATCTTTAGGACCTCATAAGCTACTTGTCTCAATTTTCGATTTAAAAAGTAAGCTCATCACTTCTGCCTCGAAAATTTTTATATCAAGATGGAGCGGCGTGCCCGGCAATGTTCAGGATTTGGAAAAAGCTATTGAGCAGATGACGTATATTGCCTCGGACGATGAGCTTGATTTTATTGAAGAAGCAGAAACACGTGAGGACAAAATTAAAAGATTTTTAGATTTTTGGAAAAGCAAAGATCCCAACCCACAGGATGAACAGAATGAAGTTTTTAACGAATATTATCGCCGTGTGGCTTATTCCAATGAACAGTTTTCGCATTACAATGAAGGCTGGCAAACTGATCGGGGGATGGTGTATATTCTTTTAGGTCCCCCAAACAATATTGATCGTCACCCTTTTGATTATGATTCAAAGCCGTATGAAGTTTGGCAGTATTATGATATAAATCGTCAATTTGTTTTTCTTGATGACACGGGTTTTGGAGATTATCGTTTAGTTACTCCACTTTACGGTGATGATTACAGGTACCGCTGAAAATGATCCTCACTGTAACAATAAACCCTCTCCTTGAAAGAAGGATTAATTATTCAGAAGTTTCTTTAGGAAGATCACACCGCAACGGGAAAGAAATTCTTAAACCTGGGGGAAAAGGCATAAACGTTAGCAGGCAGTTGAACAAACTTGAAATTCAAAATCTCGCCTTTCTATTTATTGGTGGAACAAATGGTAAACTTCTCCGGAATATTTTAAATGATGAGAAAATAAATTTTACCGCAATCAGTACAAAACAAGAAACACGAAATTGTACAATTATCATTGATGAAAGCAAAAGTATTGCCACCTCCTTCTTTTCTCCTAACGCAATTATCTCATTTGAAGAATCAAGCGAATTTAAATTAAAACTCGACAAAATGATTCAGAATTGTGAAATGGTTGTTTTTTCTGGCAGTTCACCTTGCAAAGAGGCTGATGACATTTTTCCATTTGGAATTGAGACGGCAAATAAATATGATAAAATTTCTATCTGTGATACATACGGCACTCATCTTAGAGCTTGTCTGGAAAAATCACCCACCATTGTACACAACAATATTGACGAAATAGAATCATCACTGAATATTTCCTTAAAATCTGAAAAAGAAAAAATTGACTACCTCGACTCACTCTATTCAAAGGGAATTAAACAGACTTATCTTACTGACGGTGAGAAAGAAATTTATGCTTCCACTGTTGATTATAAATATAAAATTATTCCTCCCAAAATTTCTGCAATTGATCCAACAGGAAGTGGAGATGCATTCACTGCCGGAATAGTTTATGGCTGGCATAACGATTTACCTTTTGACGAAACAATTAAACTTGCCTGCTCGCTTGGTAGTGTTAATGCTGGCAGTTTTGCTGTTTGTGAAGTTCTTAAACAGCAGGCGGAAAAATATTTGAATAATGTTCAGATACTTTCAATCGGGAAAAAAATGAAATTGTTAGATGTTACACCGAATAACATATAGCTTACTTCTCATTCTATTTTCTTTCTCCTCTTCATTTCCACAATCAATAAAAAAAATTGTAGTTGAAGGTAACTCTGCATTTACCGAAACAGAAATACTGCAGTGGGCTCAAGCAACTACCTCACTTTTGGTTTACCCCGGATTAATTGATTCAATAAAAAAAAGATTGGCTTTTAATTTTAGTAACCGTGGTTATCTCAATTCAAATTTCGATGGTATTCAAATAGAACCTTTAAGTGATTCGACCTTTGTAAACCTTATAATAAATTTTACCGAAGGAGAACCGACCTATATCAATAATATTTTTATTGAAAGAGAGGACTCATCGCTAATTGATTTTAATTCTTACTTCGATTTTCTTAAAGGACAGATTTTTAATAAATATTCCTTGGAAGAATCAATCAACGAAGCATTAACTTTTGCCGAGAATAACTCCTACCCTTTTATAAAAATTAAGATTGAGGGACTAGATTTTTATAGTGACTCTTCTTCTGAAGATCATATTGTTGATATCAATCTTTTAATTGACAACGGGCAAAAAAGTGCTATTGATAAGATTGAAGTGAAAGGAAATACCTCAACCAAAGATTATGTAATTACGCGGGAATTAAGAATTAGTCAGGGGGAGGAGTATTCCCAGGCTATGGTTGAAGAACTTCCTAATCGCTTAAATAGATTAAGGTATTTTGAACCGGTTGCAACCCCACAATTTTTAATTAATGCGCAAAAAGAAGGTGTACTTCTGATAGAGGTAAAAGAAAAACAGACAAATAACTTTGATGGAATTATTGGATACATCCCTGCAGCGAAGGAGGGTGAAAAAGGCTATGTCACAGGCTTGGTTAATATATCACTTCGTAATTTATTCGGTACCGGACGAGCGGCGGCGTTTCATTGGCAGCAGTTCAATCGTTTCTCGCAGGATATTGAGATAAAATATCTTGAACCTTGGCTGCTTGGCTACCCTTTCAATATTAACGGAACTTTGTATCAGCGAAAACAGGACACAACCTATGTTCAAAGAAAACTTGAAGGAAACCTTGAGTATCTTGCAACTGAAGATATATCAGCCGCGGTTTTAGTTGGTACTGAATCAATTATCCCTTCTCAAAATGCCAACAAATACACGCGGATATTTAATTCGTCAATTCTAACTACGGGAGTTAATTTGAAAATTGATACACGTGATGATCCATATGCCCCAAAGGGTGGAGTTCTGTTTATCAACAGTTATTCGTTGAGTCGAAAAAAGCTAATTGGACCGCAAGAATTTATTACTCCTGATCTTGAAACAAACATCAACCTTCAACGATTCACTTTCTCTTTCTGGGGATTTTATGAATTGTTTACTAATCAGATAATAGCGGTTGGATTAACGGGCAAAGAATTGCGCGGATCATTTTTTGAAGAGAGTGATTTATTCAGGCTGGGGGGAAACAATTCCCTTCGCGGTTATCGCGAAGAACAATTTCTCGGCTCGCGTGTTGCTTGGTCGAATCTTGAATATAGATTTCTCCTTACGCGCCGAAGTTATGCTTTCGCTTTTTTCGATACAGGCTATTATCTTCGCAATGAGGACGCAGAAAGAAATATTTTAAAAAATGAAGATTTCAATATTGGTTACGGCATCGGGTTGAGTATTGAAACAGGGCTCGGCGTACTTGGTGTAAGTTTCGCATTGGCTAAAGGGGATTCTTTCAGTGATGGTAAAATCCATTTTGGAATAATTAATGAATTCTAATAAAATTATATTGTTACTTAAACTAACTCGTCCGATTAATTTCTTAATAACAGCAGTTTCAGTATTGGTGGGTGTAATTATTTGTGCTAAAGTGCCGCCGTCATTTCTGATAATTTTATTTGCAATGTTGTCCGCTGCTTTTAGTTCCGCAGGTGGTAATGTTATCAATGATATTGTTGATATTGAGATTGATAAGATCAGTCATCCCGAAAGAGCACTGGCTTCAAATTTAATATCAAAAAAAACAGCGTACATCTTTTATATTTTGTTGATAGCTGCTTCGATTGTTTTAGCATCAATGATAAATCTTAATTCGTTTATTCTTGTAATCACTGCAAATGCTCTGCTTCTGCTTTATTCATTCTACCTAAAAAAAATTCCTTTAATTGGAAATCTTAATGTATCAATTCTCACCGGACTGACTTTTATTTATGGTGGAATAGTTGCTGGAAATATTAGCTTTGCCTTCCTCCCTGCAGGATTTGCTTTGCTGATTAATTTCATTCGCGAAATAATTAAAGATATGCAGGATGTAGAAGGGGACAGTAAAAATGGAGTGATCACATTCCCCGTGAAGAATGGATTTGGTTCGGCAAAAAAAATTGTACTTATCGCTTCTATAGTTTTAATCGTGATTACTTTTGTTCCATTCATATTTAATTTTTATAAAATTGGATATTTTGTTTTGGTGATGATGATTGTAAACCCGATGCTTGTTTATAATATTAAATCACTTTATGATAATCATTCAAATAAAAATCTTAAAAGACTAAGCGGGATACTAAAACTTGCAATGGTTTTTGGTTTAGCTGCAATTTACTTTGGCAAATGAAAAATTTTGATAAATCTTATTTGAGTGATAAAATAAAATTTATCGCCGGTGTTGATGAGGCAGGAAGAGGACCGCTCGCCGGACCAGTGGTTGCTGCTGCTGTGATTTTCGCGGACGATGTTTTTATCGAAGGCGTAAATGATTCGAAGCAGTTAAGTGAAAAGGAGAGGGAAAGACTTTTCCCGGAAATTATTTCAAAAGCAATTTGTGTCGGAGTTGCATCTGTTAGTCATGGTGTGATTGATTCGATAAATATTCTTCAATCATCTTTGCTTGCAATGAAAATTGCTGTTAGCAGACTGGGGCAAATCCCAGACTTGATTTTAGTTGATGGAAATAAATCTTTTAAGTCCTCAATTCCTGTTCAAACAATTGTTAAAGGAGATTCGAAATCTTTTTCGATAGCCGCTGCTTCGATAGTTGCAAAAGTAACCCGCGACAGAATTATGAAGAGGTTGGCTGTTCATTACCCTGCGTATCTTTGGGAAAACAATAAAGGTTATGCGTCAAAGTATCATATCAGCGCAATAAAAAAATTCGGCGCAACACCCCTTCACCGTAAAACATTTTTAACGAGGATATTAAATCCATATCATCAAAATATTATGGAGTTCGAAAATGAATCACGATGAAAATGAAAAAGAATTTCCTTCTACCCGCGCAAAGGGGGATGAAGGCGAGGAATTAGCGGTTGAACTTTTGAAGGGAAAAGGATTTGAAATTATCGAAAGAAATTACCGATACGGTAAAGGCGAGATTGATATAATTGCAAAAGATACTGCAAAAGGTTTTTTGGTTTTTGTTGAAGTCAAATCAAGGAAGAATCTGGAATTTGGTGAACCGGAGTATGCTATAACGCAAAAGAAAATTAAGCAGATAAAAAAAATAGCCGAGCTTTATCTTTATGAAAAAAATATTAAAGAAGCTGACTGCAGGTTTGACGTAGTTGCAATTCAGTTTGGACAAAGCGCAAAACCGCAGCTCAATTATTATGAAAATGCTTTCGAGTAGATAAGATGACTAAAACATTTTACATTACCCCCTACCAAGCTAACAACATCAAATAAATAAGATTTTGAGCACTCTACGCGACCTTGGAAGACGACTACGCTAAACCGATAAATGTCGCCGCGGATTTTGTAGATGCCTACGCACGTTTGGTAGATGTCTCCCTGAGTTGCGTTGATGTCGCCGCAAGTTGCGGGCATATTGCCGAAGGTTTGGGAGACGTGTACGCCTCGTTTTTACACATCTACCGCCGATTGGTAGATTTGTACGTGCGGACGGAAGACGTCTCCCGGGAAGCCGTAGAGACTCATAAAAAGAAGGAAGACCCCAATAAATTTAACGGTAGATGAATATTAGGCTAATTTCTTGAATACGAGGCTGCGAATTTGATTACGGAACGATGTTTTTGTGTACGGGGTGAGTACAAGGGAATATTGATAGTATCAAATATCATTTTTTTTGAAGTGATAAAAATTGATGTAAAACTTTAAAAAAATCTCCAATGGCAATGCTAATGGAGGTTCGTATGAATGGACACTTTACTTCAGCAGCATTAATTTCTTCGAAGCTGTAAAATCTCCATCAGTTAGTACTTCTATTCCTGTGTTATCATTTC
>DAOLIQ010000025.1:0-35480 GCA_035328465.1 Ignavibacteriaceae bacterium
ATTAATTCTGAACATCATTTACTTGCTTTACAATAAGTCACTAATTAAATTGCTTCCGAAATTTTAGGAGATTCTAATGAAAATAAAAACTAGTGAAAAATACGGCGCTGTAATCATTGAACTAAAAGGAAATGTGATGGGCGGCGAAGACACTAAAAATTTTACTGATTTGCTCCATAAACTGATTGACGAAAATAAATTAAATGTAATCGTTGACCTTGCAGATGTAAAATTTATGAATAGTTCTGGTCTTGGGATGTTAATTAGTGGTTTGACAACGATGAAAAAAGCTACCGGACATTTCAAACTCGCTTCGGTTTCTGACAAAATCGAAAGTTTACTCATAATAACCAAACTGATCACAATTTTTGAAACTTTTGACAATGTAGATGCTGCCATTAAAAGTTTTACCAAATAAAACATAAATTTTCTTTCAGATACTAAAACTCCGAATAAATTTATTCGGAGTTTTTACTTTTTACTCTTACCTAACAATCAATAATGGAAAATAAATGAGCGTAACAGTTCTTGTCGGTAGTCAATGGGGTGACGAAGGTAAAGGCAAAATAGTTGACCTGCTAAGTGACAGGTATCAGATAGTAGCAAGATACCAAGGTGGGGCTAATGCCGGTCACACTGTTGAAATTGATAATAAAAAATATATCCTTCATTTAATTCCATCTGGAATATTACGCAATGATGTTATTTGCGTAATTGGAAATGGTGTTGTCATTGATCCTTCTGCTTTGCTCGATGAAATAAAATTGCTTGAAGAAAACGGAATAGACGTTTCTGATAGACTTTTCATCAGTCATAATGCACACCTTATAATGCCCTATCATAAATTGCTGGATAGGATAGGCGAAAGCGGAGATAATAAAATAGGCACTACCGGTCGCGGCATTGGTCCTTGTTATATTGATAAGTTTGATCGTAAAGGAATAAAGATTGTTGATCTGCTTAATAAAAAAATTCTCGAAGAAAAAATTAGACAAAACCTGAAAGAAAAAAATAACATACTTCACAAAGTCTATGATCACGAAGGACTTGACGTAGAGGAAATTGTTAAAGAGTATCTTGAATTTGATGTGGCGATTGATAAATATGTAAAAGATGTTCCAGCTTTTCTAAACTCCGAAATTGGAAAAGGAAAATCAGTTCTCCTCGAAGGGGCGCAAGGTGCTTTGCTCGATGTTGATTTCGGAACGTACCCTTTCGTGACTTCTTCCAGTCCAACCTCCGGTGGTGCGTGTACAGGTACTGGAATTCCTCCAACTAAAATTGATTCGGTAATTGGAATTGTTAAAGCTTACACAACACGAGTTGGAAATGGACCATTCCCTACAGAATTATTGGATGACGACGGTGAAAAACTTCGCAAAATTGGAATGGAGTTTGGGGCAACTACAGGCAGACCAAGACGCTGCGGTTGGTTTGATGCTTTTCTTGTGAATTATTCTGCACTAATAAATGGAATCACTTCAGCAGCAATTACAAAATTAGATGTTTTAAGTAGCTTCGATGAGATAAAAGTGTGTGTTGGTTACGAGCTTAACGGTAAGATGTTAAAATCTTTCCCTACTGATGTTGATCGCCTTTCGAAAATAAAACCCATTTACGAAATTCTTCCCGGATGGCAAAAGGATATTTCAGGCTGCCGGAACTTTTCTGAATTACCAGTTGAAACAAAAAATTATCTCGAATTTATTTGCAAAAAATCGGGCGTAAAAATGGAAATTATTTCTGTTGGTCCTAAAAGAGATCAAACTTTCTACGCTTTATAATTGGACTAAATCTATTAAATTTTTTCCACAAATTATCTGTTGAAAATTTAGGATAATACGAAAATGAAAATGTCTGGCGGACCGGCTTCTACTAATATCAAAATCCTATTGCTTATCATGGCATTGCTAATTGCTGGAGGAACTCTTTTCTATACTCAGAACCTTGTGCAAAAACTTCAGGAGCGTGAAAGACAAATTGTTGAACTATACGCAAAAGGAATTGAATATGTCGCAAACACTAATTCTCCCGATGTAGATATTACATTTCTATTTGACAACATTATTAAACCGATTGATTTCCCAATTGTGCTTACAGATAAAGACAATGTTGTCAATATCCGAAATAAGGCCGACGTAAGAAATATAAATTTTGATACTACTCTTACAAATACCGAACTTAAATCCTTTTTTAATGAAAAAATTAAAAAAATGGATGAACTTCACCCCCCTATTGAAGTAACATATGCGGATACCATCGTTTTAACTAAGATTCATTTTGGCGATTCGGAACTTATAGAACAGCTTAAGTTCTATCCTTACCTACAAATTATTATTGCATCACTTTTTATCATCATCGGCTATATTGGTTTTAGCAATATCAAGCGGAGCGAACAGAGCAATATTTGGGTGGGAATGGCAAAGGAAACCGCACACCAATTCGGCACTCCATTATCAAGCTTAATGGGCTGGCTGGAAATGTTAAAACTTAATTTTCATGATTCCAATAAAGTAAGTGATATTGCAGAGGAGATTACAAGTGATATTGAGAAATTGAACAAAATCACTTTCCGCTTTTCGAAAATTGGATCTAAACCAGAGCTTAAGGAAAATAATGTTTATGAAGTTATTTCTAAAGTGGTTGATTATTTTCAAAGAAGATTGCCTCAAACCGGGAAATCCGTTGAGTTAAGCGTTTCTGGTGATAATTCCGCAGTTACTAAACTTAATACCGAGTTATTTGAATGGGTAATCGAAAACCTCATAAAAAATTCACTAGATGCGGTTGATCCTGCCAACGGTAAAATAGAAATAGTCGTGTCTGATAATAAAAAGTCAGTAGATATTGAAGTAAGTGACAACGGCAAAGGAATTGACTTAAAGAGAAGAAAGGACGTTTTCCGACCGGGTTATAGCACAAAAAAAAGGGGCTGGGGATTAGGTTTAAGTCTTTCTAAACGAATTGTTGAAGGCTATCACGGTGGTAAAATTTTCGTGAAAAATTCCGCTATGGCATCCGGAACTACATTTAAAATCATACTCAACAAAAAATAATATATTTTTCAATCATTCAAATTCCACAGTTCACCTATTTCTAATCCTATTCGTTTAAAATTAGTACTTCACAAAACAGCTCCTCTTTCAATTTGTCCAATATTAGCCTTTTGATCAACAACGTTACCGATTTTAAAATTCAGTTGTAACTATGACGAGTAAATATTACCCATAGCACTGCATAATTGATCTTTTCTTCATTTTTAATCTAAAAACCCAGTAGAAAATTTTGGCATGGGAGTTGTACTATATATCCCGAAATAGTTTAAGCATAGCATCCCTCCAAAATGACACTCTGACTGTCGAGTTACCCCCTCACAACTCGACAGTCATTTTTTTAAACCCTCCTAAAACTTAGAGCAAAAAAGTGATTCACTTTTATAAAGAATTGTCTTTAAATCCTAAAATCGAACAAGCCCCAATTCGAAAATTACTCATAATCAAATATATCTGATGGCACTAAAGTTGTTTAATAATATTCGAAAAGTAGTAATAATTTCTAGCATAGCCCCTCCTAATATGACACAGATTACTGCCGGACTTTGGGTCAACAGTCCGGCAGTTGTCTTTTTAAAGAATCACCTCATCATAAACTTGTCACACATTTTTTTAAGTATTGTAATCCTTTTAAAATTTGATTTCGATTTAATTTAACATCAATCAAAACCTCACCGATATCTTTAATTAGGATGCCATTTACCTGCCCGTCAAAATTTTTCTTATCAAATTTTAAGTAATAAAGAATGTCATCATCAGGAATTCTTAATAATGTATTTGGAATTAAATTTTTGAGAGGTAATTGTAAAAAAGAATAAAATTTTTGCTTGTTTAAAATTTTCAAACTTTTTGAAATACTTAACATCATTATTAATCCAGCGTTCACAGCTATTCCATGTTTGATTTTGAATTTAGAAGCGCTTTCAATAGCATGTCCAAAAGTGTGGCCGATGTTTAATATTTTTCGCAACCCATTGTCAAATTCATCCTGCTGGACAATGGAGGTCTTTATAAGTAAACAATTTCGAATCACTTCAGCCAGTACATACTCATTTAGAGCCAAGATCGAAGTGTAATTATCACTGATATAATTGAAGAACTTTTCATCAGACAGAAAAGAATATTTTATAACTTCCCCCATCCCTGATTCAATTTCTGTTTTCGGCAGCGTCTTAAAAAATGATTGATTAATGATTACACATTCCGGCTGGTAAAATGTCCCTATTATATTTTTTTTATTGCTAAAATTTATTCCCGTCTTGCCTCCAATAGAGCTATCTATAGCGGAAACAAGCGTTGCAGGTAAATGAAACAATTTTATTCCCCGCATAAAAATCGAAGCCGCTAGAGCACTAATATCGCCTGTAACACCACCGCCAATTGTAATTAAAGAACTTGATCTGCTCAAACTGGACTTAAGCATTGATTCTAATAGTTTTTTTAATTCCGCGAAAGACTTAGAACGTTCCCCCGACCTTATAATATATCGACTGGTATTTTTTCCTAAGAGGGAAATAAACATATTTATATAATATTGATGCAAGCGATTAACGTTTTCATCAATAACAACAAAATATCTATCTGAGGTAGAATTATTACTAATTATTTTTTTGATATCAGCCGGAGAGAAGTTATCAATCAGAACAGAGTATTTTTTTTTTTCGGTACAAGCAACAATTTTTTTCATAGCAATCTCAAACGATAAAATGAATTGAATTAAGTTTTTTGACTATTAAATCCACTGTTTTTCCTATGGAAATATTGTCAGTTTGAAATGTTAGATCAGCTTGTGAGTAATATTTTTTTCTTGCTTCAAATAAGGCATTTATCTTTGACAGAAACATTTCCTTTGTCGGATTCTCAAAGTCTTCAAATAAAAAAGCGGGTCTATCTTTTTTAAATTTTAATCTTTGATAAATTGATTCAGGCGAGGCGTTAAGAAAAATCAAGATGCCGGATTTTTTTATGATGCTTAGATTTTCACCATTATTTAAAGCTCCGCCGCCGAGTGAAATTACTACATTTTTCCTTTCTGAAAATAATTTGATTATTTCTTTTTCAAGATCTCTAAAATACTTCTCCCCATAATCTTTAAAGATTTCAATTACTTTTTTATCGATTTTTTTTTCGATTTCCTTATCAATATCTGCAAATTCAAAACCAATCGTATTGGCGAGTATTGGCCCCAACGTACTTTTACCTGATGCCATAAAACCGGTGAGATAAATGTTATTCATTCAATATGATAATTATTAGTATGAAATTATAAAAAGAAAATTAATGATTAAAAAAAGCATCTCATAAATGGAAGACAAGCGCCAGCAGGAATGAAATACCATCAACATTAATTTTTGATTCGAAAGATTTTTGGGGTAAAAGGAGTGTTGTGCCATCATAAATTACCTCTGTCTTATTGTACTCACTCTTAACCGAAAATTGAGGGTCACGGAATTTCAATTCGAGACGTACAGAAAAAAAGTCTCTGATTACGTAATCTGTAGAAAGTGCAACATGAATGCCATAAGCAAACGATCTTTCAGTAGTCGATATCTCTGCATCTCCGAAATTTCTTATCTGCTCGCCGTAATAATAACCGATGCCACCACCCATTAAAAAAATAAATTGTTCTGTTGAAAAAGGGAAATAATAATAAGCCGACAATTCGAGGGGGATTAATATAAATCCATCTTCAACATTGATATTTACAGTTACTCCATCAGAAAATACTGTTAGATTAGGGCCGATAGCCGATTTATTTAAATACTCAGTTGATAATCCAAATAATATATTTTCATTGTAACGGTAGCGAATGTCAATTGCAGGATTAAGAATATCTTCCAGCGGGAAAAAATTATTCCTTAACACTTCATCTGAAGAATTAGGATTTAAAAATATTTTAGCAGAGGTTGTATAGACACCGCTGATTCCCAGACTAAATTTTTCAATATTGTACTGCGCGGATAAAAAAGATGTAAAGATTATTAATAAAAGAAATATATTTTTTTTCATCTACTTAATAAATAATTCTTTTGATTTAAAGTTCAACATTATTTATTAAATAACAAACCCCCGAATTTTTCCATCCGGGGGTTAATAATTAATTAAATTTTCGAAAATATTTATTGTTTAAAAAATTTCTGTCTGTTATCAACTATATCAGCTTCTTCCTTTAACTTAGCCAGCCACGTTGTAAATAAAGCATTACGCCTTTCTTGAAGGATTGAACTTCTCAAATTGCTGCTTTGTAATTCATAAGCATTTTTATCAAAATTTGTTTTGCTAACCAATCTCATCAAATAGTAGCCACGTGCGCAGCGAAATGGACCTGATAATTTATTCGGCTCAAGTGACAAAGCATAATTGTAAAATGCGTAATCACGACCAATGTTTGGAACAGTAGTATTGATAGTAAACTCGCCTGAGTTTGCAACTTTAATTCTTGAATCAATCGATGAAATTTTACTAATATCTCCATTAATTTTTTTGAGAATACTTTCAGCTAATTTTTTTGATTTCTCAAATTTCTTATCTCTGATAACGAGATTTTTTACCATAGTTTTAACTTCATCGAAAGGTCTAAATCCTTCATTAGTAATTTCTGAAACCATCATTACCACATAACCATTTGCAACTTTAAACACATCACTTACAGTATTAAGTCCGTTTTCAAATGCAAAATTTACAAGTCTTTTATCACCACCGACAAGAGGAACGGCAGTTGCTGTTTTTTGAAATGGAGGTGTTTCTTTGATTTCTAATTTTAGCAGATTAGCTTCACTTTCAAAACCATTCTTTTGTGCGATGTACGAAAAATCATTCGCCTGATTAAAGATAGCATCTTTTGTAGTGGCAGATTGCTTAACCGGGTTAACAATTTTTTCAACAATAAATTTTGTATTGTTTCTTGAAAGTACACGGATTATATGATACCCAAAATTTGTTTTAACAGGTTTCTGAATTTCCCCAACTTTACCTTCAAAGCAAGCTTTTTCAAATTCAGGAACTGTTTCACCTTTACCGAACCAGCCTAAATAGCCACCGTTTTGACCGCTCATTTTATCTATAGATTTCTCTTTGGCAACCTGATTGAAATTGGCACCAGCCATTAATTGCTGATATACTTTTGTCGCTTCCGCCAGGTTTTCTGCATCACTGCTTAATTGACCAATCAAAATGTGTTCTGCTTCAACAAAAGTTTCGCTTGAAGCAAATGAGGAAATGAAGTGGTACAGAGCATAGCCTTCCGCCGAGATGTAAGGTCCAAGGATTGAATTTGGTGCAGCCGAGAAAAATTCTTTAGCGTGGTCGCGGGAAATTTCTTTTATCGAAATCGTATCCTTAGAATAAGGAGCCGATGAGTAAATATCTACGAATGATTTAAAAGAAGCTGTATCGTTTTTGAAACTGTAAGCAACGCTCTCAAGGCTTTCTTTAACTATGTTTGAATCTTCTTTAGAAGCTTGATTTGGGAACAATACAAACTTTACTTTTCGCTGCGCCTGAATTTTATATTTGTCTAAATTCTCATCATAATATTTTTTAACTTCTTCATCAGATACTTTGAAAGTAGAATCCGGCCAGAGGATTATTTCGAACGGTGCATAATCAACATTAAGTTTAATATTATCGTCTCTATATTTTTTAAGCACTTCTGCTTCACTAACAGTGACACTTGCGAAAAGTAAACTTTGCAGTTTTTCGCTCACCTGATTTTGTCTAACAATTTGTTCGGCCTGAAGCAATGGTTCTTTGTTACGAGGATCAAAAAGAGCTGTTTCATACATTTGTCTATTAAAACGCCCAGTTGAATCTATAAAATTTTGCTTTAGAAAATCTGGTGGATTATCACCAAGGATAATGTCTTTAATTTCTTGATCAGAAACACCAAGGCCATATTTTTCAATTTCCTGATTTATTAATTTTTGAGTAACAAGTGCTTCCCAAACTTGGTTCCTGAGTTGTTCGAGTTCCTCATCTTCAACGTCTTTTCCTGTTTGAGTCTTTTTGTTCTCAATCTGTTGATCAAGGGCGTTCTGAAACTCTTGATATGTGATTTCTACTCCATTTACAGAGCCAATGTTATTTGTACTCCCACCTAAAGCCTCTAAAACATTTGAGTCAGATATCATCATAAAGAGGACAAACAACCCTCCAACTCCTATTATGAACCAAGGAGCTAAACCGCGCATTTTTGCCATCATAGGCATATTATTATAATCTCCAATTTAATTTCAAGTCTTGATTTTAGCTTTTAAAAATAGACATAGAGGCTTAGAAAAGCAACTTAATAGTAATGAAAAGTTTAAGATGAATAAAGAGAAAAGCCGAATGCGTTTAATGTTATGGAGTAGAATAGAACTTCTTTTCAAATTGATGGCAACTCGAGTTTTTTCTAATTCTTAAACTAAAAATCACTAATTTTCTTTTTAGAATTAATAGTAACAATTGAAGTATAGATAAAGGATTGAATTTTGTCTGATAAAACAAATTTTCTAAAAAACATTCCAATTTTTTCAGATCTGGAAGAGAATTCACTGAACCAAATACTCGGGCTTGGTAGTTTAAAAATGTACGCCAAAGATGAAATTATTCTAAATGAAGATGAAGTCGGAACTGCCCTGTTTGTAATCGTGAAAGGCAAAGTTAAAATTTCAAGATCCAGTAAAGACGGTAAAGAGGTCATACTCACTATTATGAATGAATCTGACTTTTTTGGTGAAATGGCTATCCTCGACGGCTTCAGCAGAAGTGCAACCGTTACAGCTTTAGAAGAGTCAAAATTATTCATCATCCAGCGAAATGACTTCTTAGCCCTCCTGAAAAATCATACTGAAGTCTCGATTGCACTTCTTCAAGAATTGACTCAAAGATTGAGAGCTGCTGGAATGAAAATTAAAGCCCTTTCACTTAAAGATGCTGAAGGAAAAGTAGCTTCGGTGATATTGCAACTCGCTGAAGAAATAGGTAAAATTAAGCAAGGTGTAGTTGAGATAGAAAAACTGCCTTATCAGCACGAGCTCGCAAACATGGCTGGGACTTCGAGAGAAACAATTTCTAGAACACTTCACACCTTTGCCAAAAAAGGTTTGGTTGAATTGGACGGCACCCACCTTAGAATTTTAGATTATGAAAAATTCAGAGAAATATATAATTAGATGGCTGACATAGTTGATTTACATATTCACACCAATCACTCAGATGGTTATTACACACCTAAAGAAATTGTTGACTTCGCGAGAAGACACGAAGTAGCAATAATAAGTATCACCGATCACGATAACCTTGCCGCTATTAAAGAAGCCCAGGCTTATGGAGAGCAATTCGGTGTTGAAGTAATTCCTGGTTTAGAAATAAGCTCGGATATACGGGACAAAGAAATTCATATTCTTGCTTATTTATTTGATGTTGACAATGAAGAACTTAATCGTTATCTCCTCTTTTTTAGGCAGGAGAGAGTCAAACGTGCCATTAGGATGGTGGAAAAACTAAACGAGATTGGATTACCTCTAGAAATTGACGACGTTCTTTCGATTGCGAAAAACTCAGCGGTTGGAAGACCTCACGTTGCGCAGGCATTAGTAGCAAAAGGACTAGTTAGTTCATACTTCGAAGCGTTTTATAAATACATCGGGAATGGCTGCCCTGCTTACGAAAAAAAAGTTCATCTTTCACCTCAAAGTGCTTTTAAAATTATAAGTGATGCAGGAGGTTTATCTTTCATTGCTCATCCCGGGAACATGAGTGAAGCTTTAATAAAAGAATTGATTGATGATGGTGTTGATGGAATCGAGGTGGTTCATCCTTCTCATTCGGCTCAACTTGTTAAATACTATAAGGGAATTGTTAATGAATATTTTCTTTTGGAAAGCGGTGGCTCAGATTTCCATGGCGGCAAAAGAGAAGATGAAAAAAGTTTTGGCAAGTTCACTGTGACCCGATCTATCGTTACTGCGATGCAAAGAAGACTTTCGCGCGGAAATAAATAATCTTTGATGTTCCAAAATTCAAAATGTGAAATTATTTTAGCACTTTCATAGAATCGAAATAATATTATTTTAGTCGCAATAAATAAACTTTATGAGGTAACAATAAGTCAGTTTCTACGATTTCAATAAAAATCTAATATTATTAAAATGAAAAAAATATTTTTGTGCTTACTGTTAACACTCATCAATTCACTTGCGTTTTCTCAGCAAACTTCTGATTGGAAAAATTATACTGATATGAAATCAGTAAATTCTATCTTCGTCGAAGGCAGTTCGACCTGGGCTGCGACAAATGGCGGTGCCTTTTATTTCAATTTGCAGGATTCAACTTTCCTTTTATTAAGAAGAGCAGAAGGATTAAGCTCAACAATTATCACTTCCGTAGCCACTGATAAAAATAATAAAGTTTGGTTTGGGAGCTCCTCAGGCATTATTAATGTTTATGACCCTGCCAGCAAAGAAGTTCAGAGTATTCTCGATATTTATAATTCAGATAGATCAAGTAAAACTATTAACAACATCTTTATCACCGGAGACACTGTAATTGTTTCCACAGATTTTGGCATCTCGTTAATTGATATAAATAATTTCTTTTTTTATGATACTTACTTCAGGTTTGGAAATCTTCCTTCAAACATAAAAGTTAATTCTGCCAATAAATTAAATAATCAGATTTATGCAAACACGGATTTTGGTTTGGCAGTTCAAAAAGCCGGTGTTATTAATTTATCAGCTCCTGAATCGTGGGATGTTTATACTACCACCAACGAACTGCCTTCCAGTAAAACTAAAAAAGTTTTGCTTTATAAAGATTCTTTAGTTGTTTCAACAGATAAAGGCTTGGCTGTAAAAACCGATGGTTCGTGGAAAGAATTTCTTCCAGAATTCAATGACGCAGATATTACTGACATTATTGCATTTAATGACTCGCTTGCCGTCTTATCAGAAAATAAAATTACAGTTTATTCAACAGGAAAAACTGCATTAATATTTTCTTCAAGCGACACTCACACAGCTTTAGCGCATTCTAATGAACAAGGGCTTGTAATTGCAAGCAGCAGAGGTATAAAAAGATTGAACTCACAAAACATTGCTGAAGTTTATTTTCCAAATGGACCCGAAAGAAATCAATTTCCGGATATGACAGTAGATCCAAAAGGGATTTTATGGTGCGCCAGCGGCAAGGATGGGGCTGGTGTTGGCATTTATCGTTTCGATGGAGAAAATTGGTCAGTCACAAATAAATCTAATTACCCTCAGTTAAATACAAATGATTTATATCGGATATACTCCGCTCCCGATAATTCAATTTATGTGGGAAGCTGGGGTCATGGGTTTGCAAAATTTATTGATACTACTCTTCAAGTATTTGATTTTTATAACACTGAGATGAAGGGTATTTCCACAGATCAGGATTTTCTTGTAATCACCGGATTTGATTACGATTCCCAAAACAATTTATGGGTATTAAATTACGCTTCGGCCGATAAGAAATCTTTGAACTTACTAACGCAAGACAGCATTTGGTACTATTATTCCGTTCCTTCAGAAAATAATCTTTATACAGAACAGCATTTTGGTTTAGTGATTGATAATTACGATACAAAATGGTATTACTCACTCGATCCAAATCGAACAGGACTTTTTTATTTTAATGAAAATAAAACTTTTGATAATCTTGCAGATGACAAATCCGGCTATTTAACAGAAGCAAATGGATTAAACAGCAGTACGGTTTTATCAATCGTTATTGACAAACGAGGTGATGTGTGGGCAGGGACAAATCTAGGAATCAATATTATTACAAATAATGGGACAATACTTTCCCAATCATCTCCATCATTTAATATATCATCAGTGTTTTCTTTACGTCAGCAAACGATAAACGCAATTGCTGTTGATGCATTAAATCAAAAATGGGTGGGTACAAACGAAGGATTATTTCTTGTAAACTCAGATGGATCATTCTTAATTGCTTCTTATAATACTAAAAATAGCCCTCTATTATCAGACATCGTTCGAAGCATTGCGATTGACGAAGTTACAGGTACTGTCTATGTGGGTTCTGATGCAGGGCTGACCTCCTTCATCACTCCTTCCATTAAACCACTTGATACTTTTAACGAACTTTTCTTTTTCCCCAACCCGTTTATACTCGGTTCCGGAAATAATTTACTTACAATTGATGGATTGATAAAAGATACAGAAATAAAAATATTAACAGTTGATGGTAAACTCGTGAATAATTTCCTATCCCCCGGAGGGCGTGTGGCATATTGGGATGGGAAAGATAATCAAGGAAGATTGGTCAACAGCGGTGTTTACCTGATTGTTGCTTATGATCAGGAAGGGAATAGTATTCTTACAGGCAAGGTTGCAGTTCTTCGTGAGTAATTATTTTTCTTCAAGATTAAAATTATATGATTGACCTTTCGAATATTTCTCTTCAGTTTAATGGGAAATACCTATTTCGTGATGTTAACCTCCGAATCAATTCTGGGGATAAAATTTCATTGGTGGGGGCAAATGGAACGGGGAAATCATCCTTCCTTAAAATAATTTCGGGGCAATTAGTTCCTGAAAGCGGCAAATTAAATAAACAAAAAAATATCAGCATTGGTTACCTGCCGCAAGAGAATGTAACTCATTCCGGCAGCTCTTTGTTTGAAGAAGCTAAAACTGCTCTCTCCGGGCTGGTAACAATTCAGGAAAAGGAAAAGTTCATCACTGAAAAACTTAGTGATAATAAAATAAGCGATGAAGAAAGAAATGACCTCATCCACCAGCTCGGAGAAATTCATCACCGGCTTGATGAATTAGATGCCTATTCTGCAGAATCTAAAATAAAAAAAATTTTAACCGGGTTGGGATTTGAAGAAAATGATTTCGAAAGATTGACAGATGAATTCTCCGGCGGATGGCAGATGAGAATTGCTCTGGCAAAGCTGCTTATTTCTCAGAATGATTTGCTCCTGCTTGATGAACCCACAAACCATCTTGACATTGAGTCATTAAACTGGATGATTAATTTTATTCAGAATTATGACGGTGCTTTGCTTACAGTTTCTCACGATAAATTTTTTGTCAATATGGTTACTAATAAAACTCTTGAAATTTATCTTTCTAAGTTTAATATGTTCAACGGTAATTATGATGCTTATTTGAAATATAAAGAGGAACGTGATATTCAGGCTGAAAACCATTACACTCTTCAACAAAAAAAAATCAAGGAAACAGAAAAATTTATCGAGCGCTTCAGATACAAGGCAACTAAGTCTAGACAAGTTCAGAGCAGAATCAAACAGCTTGAAAAAATTGATCTGATAGAACTACCTGAATTTGATTCGGCGATTCGTTTTAAATTTCCTGAAGCTCCATCAAGTGGACGAATTGCAATTGAATTAAAATCTATTTCAAAATCATTCGGCGATAAAATGCTATTTGAAAAAATAGATTTGACTGTCGAACGTGGGGAGAAAATCGCTTTCGTAGGCCCAAATGGCGCCGGTAAAAGTACACTCGGGAAAATTCTTGCAGGTGTAATTGATTTTAATGGCGAGCGCATCATAGGGCATAAAACATCTATTGCTTACTATGCCCAGGATGTAGCCGATAAACTAAACCCTAACCTTGATCTAATTGAAACGCTCGAAGGAATTGCCGAAAATTTTACAATAGGTCAACTCCGCGGACTGCTCGGATCGTTTTTATTTCGCGGTGATGATGTATTTAAGAAGGTGGGTGTTCTTTCGGGCGGAGAAAAAAGCAGATTGGCGCTTGCCAAAATTCTACTCACTAAATCCAGCCTAATTATTCTTGATGAGCCAACAAATCATCTTGATATTAATTCAAAACTTGTATTGCAGAATGCATTGCTCGATTTTAAGGGATCGTTAATTGTCGTTTCTCACGATATAGATTTTTTACGTCCAGTAATAAGCAGGGTAATAGAAATAAGAAAGGGTGTAGTTCATAATTTTATTGGCGGAATTGAATATTATCTTGAAAAAATAAATGGACTGAATTTTAATAACAGTAAAGACAATCCGAAGCCGGTCAAAGATAATTCTTCACGAAAAGATCAGAAAAGAATTGAAGCAGAGGCAAGAAAGAAAAGATTTATACTTACAAAAGATATTATCAAACAGATTACTAAACTAGAACAGCAAATTTCTGAATTAGAAAAAAGACAGCAGGAAATTGAAACCATTATTTCATCGAGTGACTTTTACTCGAAACCTGAATATGCAAAACTGACTTTTTCTGATTACCAGAAAACAAAGGAACAACTCGATCTGGCCTTAGTTAAGTGGGCAGAACTCACAGATAAACAGAATGAAATAGAAAAGCAATTCGACTAAACTTTTACTCCGACAAATTCTTCTGCAAGAGCAATTCCGCCATAAATTGCTGCATCATCTCCAAGCGAACTTGCAACAATCTTTAACCCTTTGGCAGTGGCTTTCATTACATGCTTATTAAATTCTTCTTTGATCAAAGGAAGCATAAAATGATCGAGCGCTTCTATCAACCCGCCCCCTAAAACAATCATATCGAAGTTCATTGTGTTAGCAATTCCCGACAGCACAATTCCAATAGTCTGGCAAGCTTCTGTAATGTGCTTTATAACAACTTTATCTTTTTTCTTAATTGCTGCGGCGAGTGCTTTCGATTTTATTTTCTCACCGGGTTTGAGATGAATATTTAATGAAGTCTTTTGTTTATTTTTTTTCAAATCCGAAATGATTTTATTTGCGATTGCTGTGCGGCTTGCTAATGCTTCAAAACAACCTTTATTCCCGCAGCCGCAAGTTGGTCCATTTTTATCAACAACAATATGCCCGATTTCTCCTGCTACATAGCCGGAGCCGCGATATATTTTGCCGTCAATAATTAATCCTCCCCCTATTCCTGTACCTAAAAAGACGGCAAGTAAATTTTTCGCCCCTTTGCCAATCCCTGAATATTTAATACCAAGAGCACCAAGGTTAACGTCATTTTCAATCAAAACGGGAAATGGAATTAGCTCTTGCAGTTTTTCTTTAATATTAAAATTTTTTAATCCAAGGTTGGGGGCAATTGCAATTATACCAGTATGCGGGTTGACTGCGCCGGGCACACCCAAACAAACCGCTGCAATATTTTCTTCTTGGATATTTCCCTTCTTTAGTACATCCTTAATTATAGATACAATATCTTTTATATATCCGCTACTACCCTTACCCAAATCTGTTGCATACTTTACGCTTGTAATAATTCCATCTGAAGAGTTAACTGCACTGGCGAGTATTTTGGTTCCCCCCATATCAACACTGATGACGTATTTCTTTTTCAGAAGATCCTCATTTATTAGTTGTATTTATAAAGAATAGTTAAAAACTTATTTATAAAATTTTCTCTTACAAATATATAGCAGTTTTAAATCCATAAAAATTGTTATTCCATCCACGATTAAATAATTTTGGGCTATGCAAAAATTTACTCCGCTTAAACGATTTGGCCAAAATTATTTAAAGGATGAAAACATCTTAAATAAGATTGTCCAAACAATTAATCCACAGCAGGAAGATTCTATAATAGAAATTGGTCCAGGAACAGGCGCCCTTACAAAAAAAATTATAGCTAAGACAAATAATTTTACTGCTGTTGAAATTGATAACAGAGTGATAGACCAACTCAGAGCAGAGTTTCCAAATATTAATTTGATCAATGCTGATTTTCTGAAACTTGACCTTAAATCTTTTTCGCAAATAACTAAACATCCTTTCCGAATAGTTGGGAACATTCCATACAATCTTACTTCTCCCATTTTTTTTAAAATAATAGAGAATAGAGATATTATTCATGATGCTGTCTTTATGATACAACTTGAAGTGGCAGAAAGAATGAACGCAAAAATCGGCACGAAAGAATACGGCATACTCGCAGTGATATTGAATCACTTTGCCGATGTCAAGTTGTGCTTTAAAGTTTCACCAAATGTTTTCTATCCCAAACCAAAAGTATATTCAGCCGTAATAAAAATAGTGATGAAAGAATCTGGGATGGACGACAGGAGCGCTCAAATATTTATCAAGACAGTCAAGGCTGCTTTTGGCAAAAGAAGAAAAACTCTTCGAAATTCACTTAAGAGCAGTATATTTGAAAATATTGATTTTACAAACTGCGGAATAGATTTAGGTCTTCGGGCTGAACGGCTATCAATCGCTGACTTTATCAAACTTTCAGAGTATGTATCCAAAAATATTTCTTATACTCCCTGACTAAACAAAATAAATATTTCAGCTAATGAATGAAATAAAATCTTTCTTAAAAAAATTAAAAGCTTACGATCTTGTTGTAATTGCCTTCTATATTTTTCTAACTTTTCTGCATCTGATTTTCTACGATAAGATTTTTAATTCAGGTCGATGGATTATTATAAATGCTGGAATTATTTCACTGGCATTTCTATTAGCCTTTTTAGAAGATCGATATATAAACAGGGTTTGGCGAATACTTCATTATTGGTACATTGCTCCTTTAATTCTACTTACGTTCAAAGAACTTTACTTCATGATAAAACCTATACGCGGGATGGATTATGATTTTCTTTTTATTAATATTGACAGATTTCTCTTTGGCGGCGATCCGACTAAATTTTTCTATAATATAGCAAACCCCTTCCTTACAGAAATACTTCAAACTGTTTACGGAAGTTTTTATCTGCTTCCAATTATTCTATGTCTTTCGCTGCTTCGAAAGAAAAGATATGTTGCAACA
The DNA here is from genome assembly GCA_035328465.1 of Ignavibacteriaceae bacterium. Classification (GTDB taxonomy): domain Bacteria; phylum Bacteroidota; class Ignavibacteria; order Ignavibacteriales; family Ignavibacteriaceae; genus JADJEI01. The sequence continues at coordinate 16,802 of DAOLIQ010000025.1, forward strand.
GATTTCGCACTTTTTTCGGTAGTGTATGGATTTTTCCTTTCCTACCTTGGTTATTTTTTACTTCCGGGAATCGGACCAAGATTTACTTTACACGATTTCAATTCAGTAAATCAAGCTCTTCCTGGATTATATTTAACTAATTTTTTGCGCGAGGTTGTAAATGCAGGGGAATCAATTCCTGCCGGGACAATCAATCCGGCTGATTTAGTTCAGCGTGATGTTTTCCCAAGCGGGCATACTATGATCACTTTAATAGTAATGTATCTTTCAATTAAACTTAAAAGCAGAAGCAGATATTTTTTTATCCCGGTTGGTTCGCTTCTGATTTTTTCTACTGTTTATTTATGGTATCACTATGTAATTGATTTGATTGTCGGAGCTCTTTTTATGATGTTTGCTATGTGGTCGGGTAAATATATCTTTAATTGGTGGCGACGGAAAATTCACAAAGAAGAGTTTGAATACTTGAAACATTAATTATGTCTGATAAAAAAACTAAAGTAAAATATATTTTTGATTCGATAGCTTTTCGATATGATTTTCTAAATCATCTTCTAAGTTTCGGGACAGATGTCCACTGGCGCAAAAAAGCATTAAGGCTGACGAAATTTTCTGCTGATGCTATCCTGCTTGATATCGCGTGCGGCACAGGGGACTTTGCAATTGAAGCATCTAAATTCGGTGTTAAAAATATTTATGGCGCTGATCTTTCATTTAATATGCTTCAACTGTTTAACAAAAAGAGTGATTGGATAAAGGGACGAAATTTTCAAATGGCTGCAGAAAACATTCCATTGAAAAATAATTCTGTTACAAATATTACCGTCGCATTTGGTGTCAGAAATTTCTATGACATCCAAAAAGGATTTGATTCTTTCTATCGCATTTTAAAGGCTGGAGGGAAAGCTACGATTCTTGAATTCAGAATGCCAACAAACAAATTCTTTAAAGGTTTGTACAAATTTTATTTCAAAAAAATTCTGCCCAAAATCGGAGGGATCATTTCCGGAAATAAAGCTGCCTACGATTATCTTCCTTCTTCCGTAGAAGAATTTGATGAGAAAATAAAAATGCCGGAACTGTTAAAAGTATCCGGCTTCAGAAAAATTAATTCATATAATCTGACTTTTGGAATAGTTCAGGTAATTATTGCTGAGAAATAATTTCTATTTTATTTCATACTGAATCAGATTTTCTGTAATAGTGTTTACTGAATCATCGAAATCAATGTATGCGCTCGATAGCGCATTTACTACTGTTTGATTCCCCTCCCATTTAACAACACCAATATCTTTAACAATCCATGAATAAGCAGTTAATTTTTTTGGCGTGATAAACGGATCTATACTTTCACGCAAAAGTAACTCATATCTTATTTTCTCAGCATCTGAAGTAACATTTCCTGAACTAAGTGGAATTATTAAATTGCTTTCAGTGCCTTCGTAATAAGCGGTAACTTCAAGAGGTGTAAAATTTGCTATGAATGGAGGAATAGTTAATGTCAACTTAAACACTGTCCAGCTTTTTCCGCTTTCAAGGGGGAAGGAAAACAAAATAAATTCCGGATCGAGACTTATTCCAGAGCGAAACGAATCAGGTATTGAAGAATAAAGCCCGGTGGTATCAAGGAAATAATAAACTCCGTTATCAGTTTTTCTTACAAACGCTTGTGAAGGAATTAATAAAGCGTTTAAGGTGAGTGAATCATACTGATTCGAATAATCGGTGCCGGCTAAATTTGTTCCACCAATAAAATAAGTAGTTCGATTTCCTGCTATTGCATTTCCAACCGAGTCGATCCCGGTAATTGTATATTTGAAATTCGTCCCTTCGCTTATTGGAAAATAATTTTCAGCAGGAGCAGGAGCCGGTTCATTTGGAGATTCATCTTTACAAGCTGATAATAAAAAAACAATTAAGAGAATTGATATAAGTCCAGCTAATTTTATTTTCATTTAAAAACTCCTTCTGATTTCATTTTTTGAAAAAGGTTATTGAACGCATGATAACGATGACTAATTTTATTTTTTGTATCGGCATCTAATTCTGCCATAGTACAATTATATCCATCTGGAATAAAGTGAGGATCGTAACCGAATCCATTCTTTCCTTTTGGATATTTGGTAATCGTTCCTAAAATTTCTCCGTGAGCAGTTATAATATTAGAATCATTGAAATAAACTGCAACACAATAATACTTCGCTTTGTGAGGTTCAGAAAACGAATTTAATTCCGAAACTAATTTTATATTATTGTTTTCATCAGTTGCGTTTTCTCCGGCATATCTTGCCGAAAAAATCCCCGGTTGATTATTTAGCTGCTCAACCATCAACCCTGAATCATCAGTGAGGCAAGGAATTTTGAACAGTTTAAAATATTCCTTTGCTTTAATGATTGCATTTTCTTCAAAGCTATTTCCATTTTCTAAAACATCGGGAGTATCTGGAAAATCATTTAGGGACAAAATTAATAATTCACTGTTAGAAGCGATTTGTCTTACTTCACGAAGCTTGCCTTTATTTTTTGTAGCGAATAGAATTTCTTTCAAAGTCTCGCCCGTTTAACTAAGTCTTCAAACTCTTTTTTGCCATTGATATAAAGCTCATGCTTATCATAGTGTATCGATGTTCTGTCTTTTACAACCCACTCCCCTTCTATCATCACGTTTATCACATCCTCTTTCCCTGAAGAATAAACAATCGATGAATACAAATCATCATCATTATCAGTCAATGGATGAAAGGGAGATTCGAGATTCAGAAAAACAAGATCAGCTTTTTTACCCACTTCAATGCTTCCAATTTCTTTTTCGAGATGAAGAGCTTTTGCCCCTTCAATTGTCGCAAGTTTGAAAACAGTTTTGGCGCTCATTGAATCAGCTCCATGAACTGGCTTCTGAATCAATGAAGCAAGCCGCATTTCTGTAAAAGCACTAAGTGAATTATTACAAGCTGCTCCATCCGCCCCAAGTGAAACTGATATCCCCTCCTTTAAATATTTGGGAATTTTCGCAATACCTGATGCAAGTTTAAGATTAGCCGAAGGACAATGAGCAATTCGTGTATTTGTCTTTTTTAATTTTTCTATTTCTAGTTCATTGGTGTGAACGCAGTGAGCAAGCACGGTGTGATCGTCAAGCAAATTAAGATTACTGAAATGAATAATATTTTCTGCGCCGAATCTTTTTCGCACCTCTTCAATTTCATTAATGTTTTCGGAGGAATGAGTGTGATACAAACTTCCAGGAAAATCTTTCGCCATTAGCTTTGATTCAATCATCAGTTTATTTGAACACGAAAGAACAAACCGAGGAGAGAAAGCATATTTTATTTTTCCGTTATTAGAATTATGAAATTGAATTGCAAGTTCTTCAGTCAATTTTAATTGTTCAGCAGTACCGGATTTAAATTGAGGACAAATTTCGTTGACGTCCATTAAACAATTACCGGCAATTGCGCGTTGTTTTGAATTAATTAATTCTTCAAAAATAAATTCTTCATTTTGAAGCGAGCCCATATCCATTAATGTTGTTGTTCCGCCTCGTTGAAGTTCGTGCAGTCCAATTTGGGCTGAAATTTTTATTGAGTTTTTATTGTGTGCATTTTCAAGCGGAAAAATTCTTTGTCTCAACCAATCAAGAAGCTGTAAATCATCAGCAAAACCGCGAAATAGTGTTTGACACAAATGAATATGAGTTTGAACGAAGCCCGGAATAACTGTCAGGTTTTCGTATTTTATCACCTCTCCCTTAATAGAGCTAAAATCAAGCGCACCAATCGGTTTAATTGCAGAAATTTTTCCGTCGGAAATTTCAATGTAATGATTCCGAAGAATTCTTTCTTCTTCATCGACACAAATAATCTGTTTGGGAATAATTATCTTTTTATTCATTCTTTGATTCTTCAAAAATTTCATCCATCATTTCAAACGCATATCTTAAATGTGGAATTACAATTGAACCGCCGACAATAAGTGCAATGTTATAGGATTCCAATAATTCTTCTCTTGTAGCCCCCTCCTGAATCGAGCGGTCAATATGATAGAAAATGCAATCATTGCAGCGCAGCACCATTGAAGCAACAAGACCCATCAACTCTTTCGTCTTTGCTGGCAATGCGCCGTTAATGTAAGCCTTGTTATCAAGTGCAAAGAATTTATTGTAGTCTCTGAATCCGGAATTTAGAATTTTATCATTCATATCTGTCCGGTATTTCCTTGTTTCGGAAGTAGTCTTTTTCATTTTTGATTTCTTTCGGTGTTATTTAAAGATCAAATTTATTTTTTTCAGGATCGTAAGAAACTTCAAGTGAGCGAGGATCAACTTTATCTTCCTCATCTTCCCAATCATATTTTTTCGGAGGATCAATTTTTCTATAGATGAATGCAGAAATAATTCCCGATAATGCACCAAATGCGTGTGATTCCCATGAAATATTTTCTTGCCCCGGAAAGATTCCCCACACAAGTCCGCCGTATAGAAAAATAACAACCAGCGCAAGTGAAATAGATTTGTTGTCTCTCCGAAATAATCCGCTGAAAAAAATAAATGCAACAAATCCATAAACTATTCCGCTGGCGCCGATATGATATGCCGTGCGTGCGAACAGCCAAACCATACTCCCGGTTAGTAGATAGACAAGCAAAATGACTTTGTAAGCGGCATGAGGATAGAAATAAAACACACCGTAGCCAAGAACTAGTAGTGGAAGTGTATTAGAGAATAAGTGATTGAAATTTTCATGGATTAGAGGCGAAAAAAAAATCCCAACCAATCCGCTGATTTCTCTCGGCAGGACACCGAGAGTAACAAAACTTAAATTGAATAGGGCTGATACTAAATAAACTATCCAAATTAAACCTGGAAATATCAGCGGAATCAGAAATTTTTTCCCTAGAATACTCTGCATCAAAAGGCAATCTTCTTATCTCATCAGAATTAATTTCTTGACAGAAGAATATTCTCCCGCCCTTAGTTGATAATAATAAACTCCGCTTGACAATGTAGAATTAACAATGTACAATTTAGAATGAGTACCGGCTTCCTGAAATTCATCTACCAGCGTTTCTATTTCTTCACCGAGGGAATTAAATATTTTTAATTGGACTAATCCTCCAACAGGTAGCTGCCAACTGATAATAGTACTTGGATTAAATGGATTTGGATAATTCTGTTCAAGTGAAAATATTGAAGGAGAATTAATTTCAGCTTCAATGTTATTTGAATATTCAAAGCTTCCGTCAAAATCAATCTGCTTTAATCGGTACTGATAAGTTCCCGCTAAAAGATTCTTATCTACGAAAGAATAAGACTTTAATTCAGTTGAAGTTCCAAAGCCCGGAACAAAGCCAATCACATTCCAATCCGTTTGGCTTTTGACTTTTGACATTTGACTCCTCTGCATTTCAAATCCACTATTGTTAATCTCTGTTGCAGTTTGCCAATTCAAAATAACATCACTTCCAATATTATTTGCAGAAAAGGAAATCAACTCTACAGGCACCGGATCTGGAACGAGCGATACATTCAAAAAGGTTGAAGAATAATTTGTCACTGAAACATTGGTCATCGTTTTGCTTAAGTGATCAGGTGCAGAAAAAGTAATATCATAATTCCCCTGCATAATCATTCTATTGTAAAATCCATTTACAGAATCGGAGTAAATAACAGTGTGCTCATCGTCGTGATTTTCGATTGTGATTAAAGCATGGAGAGGGTAGCCGAGCGTGTCAGTTACAAATCCGCTGATGCCGTAGAGAGTCTGCTGCATATAATTAATAAATGAACGCTTGTTATATTCCCAGTGAGCAGGCAGTTGATTTGCGGGAAGTAGTTTAATATCGGATAATTCAATTGTGACTTCACGACCGCCGCGGAAGTAGGTTAGATAATCCTGTCTGCCGCCATGAATAACATACCAGGCACCACCGTTTGTAATCCCGTCATCGAAACCGGACATGTAATTGGAGGGGGCATGAGTTTGAACTGTGTCGGCATATTCGTGAGAAATGAACTGAAACCAATCTTCATCGGCGTGAGAAATAAAATCAGGATAAACATTTGACCATGTGTCCCATGCATAATTTACAACCTCAGCACCGCCGTGAAAATTTGCAGAAAGAATAAAATTATTTGAATCAATAATATTTTTCATAACTGTTGTTTCCGGCTGCTGATTCGGATGTACTCCATTTTCAGGGTCAGGAAAATTTCTGTTTAGATCATAACCATTTTGATTGTAGCGAATAGCACCGTTCACTGTATTATTGCCACCGTGATAAGTACCATCAGGATTTGCGAGGGGGTTGATCCATATTTCAGAATTATTAATAAGATCAGTGATTTCAGTATCAGTTCCGTAGCTTGTGAGAAGTGAGTCAATCAATCTTAGCATCAAAACATAGCCGGTGGTTTCATCGCCGTGCATTGTTGATGAATACATAAACTGAGGCTCGGCTTCTTTATCATTAACATTGTCGGAAATTTTTACGAATAAAATTTTTCTATTCATTACAGAATTGCCTGCATCAACGAGCTGGCAAATGGATGGATAATCAGCAGCGAATTGATTCATCAATGCAACGTATGCATCGTAGGTGGGGTATGTGTTCCAATCGTTTACGCCGTCTATTGTGCTGCTCATCGAAACGTTATCCACAATTCCTGGTTTTGGCAGGATGATGTAATCGTAATTGTGAGTTAGGAATTGGTTGAACTCGTTTTCATTTGCGTATGCATAAACTTTTAATCCCTCAACATTATCAATGGAGATAACGTTCGTAAGTTCGCGTATTTCTTCAGTTGAATTAACATTAAACGAAAAATACACTTCAACATTTTTTTTGAAGTATTCCGAATCCAAATTTTGGGAATAGGCAGAAATAGAAATGAGCAAAGCTAAAACGAAAGCGTGGAAGCTCACCACTTTGTGGAAATATCTGAACATAAAAACTCCGGCGATGTTTTTCATAATATCTAAAATTTACTTACACCAATATAACCAAACAGAATTTTAGTGCATTAATGAAAAAAATCTATATAGTAAAAGCGAGGAGTCTCAGATCAACTATTATGAAAATGCTTTCGAGTAGATAAGATGACTAAAACATTTTACATTACCCCCTACCAATCTAACAACATCAAAAAAATAAGATTTTGAGCACTCTACGCGACCTTGGAAGACGACTACGCTAAACCGGTAAATGTCGCCGCGGAGTTGGTAGTCGCTTACGCACGCTTGGTAGATGTTTCTCTGAGTTGTGTAGATATCTCCGTCGTTTGCGGGCATATCGCCGAAGGTTTGGGAGACGTGTACGCCGCGTTTTTACATATCTACCGGCGATTGGCAGATGTGTACGCTTCGACGGAAGACGTCTCCCGGGAAGCCGTAGAGAGCTATGAAGCGAAGATAAACCCCAACAAATTTAGCGGTAGATGAATATGAGGCTAAGTTTTTGAAAACGAGGGTTCGAATTTGACTACAGTGCGATGTTTTTGTGTGCGGGGCAGCGTATAAGTGAATATTGATAGTATCAAATAGTATTAATTTGGAATGGATAAAAATCTATAAAAAACCTCCAAGGTTTTCAAAACCTCGGAGATTTCGTAAGTACGAAATTTCTGATAAAATGGCTCTGTTACTTTATCATCAGCATCTGCCTGGATTCGTTGAAAAGAATTTTTCCATCCTTCATTGCGGTTATTCTGTAAATGTAAACCCCGCTTGAAAGAGTGCTTGCTTCAAATGTTTTTTCGAAGCTGCCTGTTTCGAGTTCTTCGTTCACAAGTTCTGTTACTTCTCTGCCAAGCAAATCATAGACTTTAAGAGTTATAAAACTCTTTTCTGGAATTGAGAAGCTTATTGTTGTGCTTGGATTGAAGGGGTTGGGGTAATTTTGAATTGTTAATTCCTTTGGAACTTGAATTTCATTAATATTAGCCAACTCGGTTTTGTTACTTCCAGATGATAAATTTGTATAATCAAATATATGTCCAAGTGATGCGAACACACCTCCACCCAAATTTAAACCGGGTAAATTTAAGTTAGCTCTGATCTGTGTAATTCCGGGAGTAATACCTAATCCTGTAAGTGAAATTGAAAAGGTACGTCTTGTTTCAGGTATGCTTCCATTTATTACAACAAAATTGTTTTGAATTGTTCTAAGTGTAAGGTTCTGGCTGTTATTTAATTTCATTGAAACAGGCAGCGAGCTTGTGTTACCAATAAGATTGTTAATTCCTTCTCCTGATACTGAAACATCGAACAACAACTTTCTTGCATTTTGAGGTACAACCGATAAAAAACTTGTTGCAAGAGAATCCCAACAATTTTGAACAGTCATATCGAAACTATCAAGCCCGGCAATATTAAAATCTAATTTTTGTCTTGTGCCGTTAATGAATTCAAATCCAATTGAATGAATTTTTACCTGAAGATATGAACCTGTGCTGTCCATTAATGTTAAGGAGCGAGTATAATAATCCAAAGGATTTATTACATCATCCTTGCTCAAAGTTTCTGAACTGAGCATAACTGTATAAGGAGAAATCTGTCCATCTGTCCAGATATATTTAGCAGAGGTGCTTCCCATTGAAAGACTTGGATATCTGCCGTTAGTAGAAATTGAAGTTGGGGCATTCCATTGACTGCCGTTAAAATGCATCTTATAACAACTGCTGCCAAACTGCTGGGGCATCTGAAAAACAAGTTCCACTTTATTTGTTGCAAGTCCGGAAATAGAAGGAGCTTCTTGACCTTCGTAGTACGTTTGGAAATACTCATTAGGCCAAGAAAAATAGTTTATACTTCTACGGTGAATGATAAAATGATCATAAGAACTTGAACCGCTGCCAATTAGTTTTTCCCAGGCAATGTGAAGTTTTGAATTCCCGGGAATATTTGAAATGGATGGGGTTAGATGAGAACCCCCACCAGGGACAATTAAAGACAAATTATTTGGAAGTGATGTCCAGTTTTGTGTTGCTGTGTTAAAGTAAAAATAGTAGATATGATTAGTTGAACTATTAGAAATAGCCAGAGGGAAAAGAGTCGTAGAACCGCTTATCGCGGTAGTTAATGTTGGTGAATTACTGTTACTAAATCCAATTATTCTAGTAATCCAATTTCCTGGTGTTGGTTTTGCGTACAAAGTGTACAGTGATTTAATCCCACTGTTATAACGGAAGGCAAGGATTGTATGATTTGATGAAGATTGAATTGTCGGAAGTGGATCGTATGAAACGTTTTCTGAACTTAGGATATAATTATTATCCCAGGAAGAACCTCCATTTGAACTTTCAGCAAAATAAATATCATAGTTATTGCTACTTGTATTTCGCTGCCAGGTAACATAAAGCCTGCCATTACTTTCAGTGATAGCTGGATAACTATTATTTCCATTTCCATCACTTAAGCGGTTAGCAGGTAACCAGGTTGTACCGCCATCAGTTGTTTTGTGATAAAATATTTCACCACCGGAGGAAAAGACGAGGTGGTAATTACCGGAATTATCTTTAACTAACTTGCGACCATTGCTCTGTGCTAATGAAAATTGATCCAAAGAATTATTTTGGTTTGCTAAAGTTAAAAGATCAGCCTGATAAGTGTCCAAAATATCTACGTATGCTTGATAGATACCAGCATTGCGATTATCCATCCAACAAGAATAAGCTTTCCCAATTGATGATGCTATTCCTATGTAATCTCCCATATAGCCATTTGCAATAAAGCCACCTACAATTGGATAAGGGATAAATGCAATATCGCTTACTCTGAAATTTGTAAATGATTCACCGCCGTCAATGGATTGTGCTACCCATACTTCTGTTAGCTGGTTATTAGGATCATTCCGGCTGTCATAAAAAACTACATTTATTAGCCCGCATTGATCAACTGAAATCCAGGTGTTCCATTGATCAGTGGAAGTTAAGTCATCGTTTATTCTTACCGGTGTTGACCAATTTAAACCGCCATTAGTAGATTTACTGAAATGAATATCTGCTCTATCCGGTGTTTGACCTTTAGAACCAAAAACCATATAAATTGTTCCATCCCAATCTCCCCCGCTTCTGTCAATAGCCAGACAAGGGAAATCATTCATTCGAATAAGTTGTGGCGGATTAGCTGAGTTTTTATCTTCCCAATATGCCCTACTTCCATCTATATTAAGTATCCTAACAGGGGTTTGCCAGGTCTCTCCACCATCAGTTGATTTGTTAAATCCGATCCCTTCGCTATCCAGATTAGCGTCATCTCCAATCGCCCATACGGCATAAACTTCGCCATTCGATCCGACTGCTAAATTTACTCCTATTGCATCATAAGTATTTATTACATTACTAATATCAATTGGTGCCTCAAATGAGTTGCCCCCGTTAGTTGATCGGGCAAATTTAATATTAACCCCAATCTCTGAATTAAAATCAGTATAGGCAATATAAATGTTATTATTAAACGGACCAGCTGTATTATCTATTGCAATATGACCCTTATCGGAAGTTATGGAACTAGAAATAATAACTGGACTCTGCCAAGTAATTCCGCCATCGGTAGATTTTTGAACAAATGGTTTACCTTGATCAAGGTAGTGGAAATAAGCATTCCCACCTAAGTCAAAAGCAACTGCAGGATCTGTAGTACGATTGCTTGTACCAGGCAGTACTTCGTTGCCTGCCCATCCTATCCCACTATTAGTGGAATATAGTAACCCTGCCAAAAATCTGTTCCTGCCGGATTTACAACATTTGCACCAACTAATAGCTTATTTGGATTTAATAGACTGAGGGCAATGGTCATTTCAGACTGACTAAACATACTTGGGTAGATATAGTAATCAGTTGAACTAAAAGGTATCGGTGAAGTAATAATAGTAGGCGGAAAAACTGTTCCAGGATTACCGCTATTATTAGGGGAATATATTTTTACTTCCCTGGGATATTGTTCCTGTGCTCTAACATTTAAAAAAATAAATGAAAGGCAAAGTATAAAAGAAAGACTACAATTTTTCATTTCATCCTCCATCAGATTATTGATTAAAGATATTACTTTAGTAAAATTGCTTTACGAACCAGACTCTGTTCTCCTGCTTCAAGCCGATATAAATATAGACCACTTGGCAATCCTTCAAAGTTTAGTTCCGTTTGATAAGAACCCGAAGGTTGATATTCATTTACCAATAATTTTACCTCCTTTCCTAGAATATCATATACGCTAAGTTTTACGAAATTACTTTTTTCTAATGTGTATCTAATTGTTGTGTAATTATTAAATGGGTTAGGATAGTTCTGATCAAGTATAATGTTATATATTGTTAAATATTCTTCCACATTACTTGATATCAGATTTTCAAATATATATACTCCTACCCCGATTGCGAATAATCTATTATTTATTGTATCTGTAGCAAAAGCAGCTATACCTCCGGGAATACCGTCATCAAACGGTATCCATCTATATCCACCATCAGTAGTTTTAAATACACCTATTGAATCACTACTTCCTATTTCTACAGTTGTACCAATAAAAAGTTCTTCACTATTCTTTGGATTAATCTCAATATCATTTATATCTCTGTCAGCATAAGATAAGCCATTATTTTTTTCTTCCCAACTAAGTCCGCCGTCAGTAGTTTTATAAACACCACCCGGAGGTCCAAATAAATCTTCCGTCGCCGCATAAACAATGTCTGGGTTGCGCGGGTCTATTTCTAAATAGTGTGCATAAGGTCCTATAAAAGGAAGCTGAATCCAGCTATTACCTTTATCTGTACTTTTAAATATTCCGAAACTATAAGCAGTATACATAATGCTGTCATTTGACGGAGCTATTTCAAAGTCATTAATACAGTCTATAAATGGGATCGGTAGAGAATCCCACGTAAGACCATAATCTGAACTGTGCCAAATTTGAGGAGGGTTAATACCTACGTAAACTGTCTTTTTATCCTTAGGATCAATCTCCACAAAAGGCGCCTGACAAAATATTCCAATGAATTTTAAGCTCCAGTTTAATCCGCCATCAGAAGAGACATTAACATTATTCCCCGAAAAACCAAGAGTAGAAGAATAGATAATATTGGGATTAAACAAATCTACTTTAAGAGCATCTCCTCCAATAGGGATAAAAGACCCTAGTGAAGAAATACTATCCCAGTGTTCTCCATTGTCAGTGCTTCTAAAAAATCCATCGAAGCCTGCTGCAAAAATTGTATCGGGATTATTTGGAAAGATTGCGATCGAATAAAATGATTTTCCTTCTGTTCCGTTCGCAATTCTCCAACCGGGTTGTTGGGCAGTGAGTAATATTGAAGTAAAGGTAATAATTAAAACTATTTTCATTTGAATATAAATATTCCCTTGTGATAGAAAATCAGTTTCAATAGGGCGAGCGATTCAGACGTTAAATCATTTTTCATCAGAATTTTCCTTTTCTCCGGCGGTAACTTTATAAATAAAAAAGTGAAAGTCAAATCTTTCTAATGCAATATTAAAAAAAGGAAAACACAACTTGAGAAATATGAAGCATTACAATCTCGTTTCTAAGAGCAATTGCAAACGGTACTCAAATTTTCAAGGATTTTAAAATCCGTGATTTTTTAAGGTGTGGTTTTTATTACATCAGAAATTTATGTTGGAAGCGAAATCAAATTCAATTCACCAATACAAAGGAGCCTACAATGGCAAAACAATATTATCTCCCCCGCCCGGAACCGGATAAGTTAAGCTGGATGTTAAACTTCTCACAGAAGATCGGGACATACAGCGCTTCGTTAAATGTAACAGCACCGGAAGTAACTTTCATTACAAACTTCTATGATTACTTTGCTTATGTTTTAAGTGCAGCGACAAATTTCAAAACGTACAGCCAAAATCTTAGTGAATACAAAAAGAATTTATTGAGTGGTAATGTTGGTGCGGTGTTGGGCGCATTTCCCGCAGTACCAACGCTTGGGGCAGTGCCGCCGGCTACCGGTTCGGGAAGTCTTATTACTTTAACGAAGCTTGTTCAGCGAATTAAGAACCACTCTAACTATACAACAGCAATCGGCGAAGACCTTGGAATTATCGGAGCGGATTTAGCTCCCGATCCAGCAAGTGCAAAGGTAGTGCTTAAAGGTTCTTTCGAGAATAACCAGGCAGTGATCAAGTTTAATTCTTTCGCACTTGCTGACGGAGTAAGGCTTGAAAGTATGCGCGGCACAGAAACTCAATATGTGTTTTTAGCCAACGATACTGAAGCGCCTTATACAGATACGCGGGCAAAGCTTGATCCAACAAAACCTGAAGCAAGAAAATACCGCGCAATATTTTTTGATAATGAGCCGGATAACCTGATTGGAATGTGGAGTGATGAGATTACTATAATCATTCCTTGATAATTATAAATTTGATTCAATAAAGAAAAGGCAGCCTCCGTTAGCTAACGGATATGGCTGCCTTTATAATTTCTAACAAAGTGATTAGGTTTTTATTTTATACTTTATACCACAGGCACTTCTGATAAAATGGTAAGATTATTTTATCATCAGCATCTGCTTCGATTCATTGAAAAGAATTTTCCCATCCTTCATTGCGGTTATTCTGTAAATGTAAACCCCGCTTGAAAGAGTGCTTGCATCAAATGTTTTTTCGAAGCTGCCTGCTTTGAGTTCTTCATTCACCAAATTTGCTATTTCTCTTCCAAGTATATCATAAACTTTGAGTGTTACAAAACTCCTTTCAGGAATTGAGAAACTGATTGTTGTGCTTGGGTTGAAGGGGTTGGGGTAGTTATCAGATAATTTAAAAGCTTCAACAGGTTTTTCTACATCTTCTTTATTTAGCCCTGTGTAAGTATAACTGACTATATTAGTATAGTTTGATGTGTTTTCACCGACATCCTTTGAACGTATTTTATAATTAACATAATTAGTCGAACTGCCTACAATTACTCCCTGATCAATAAAAGAGTTGACTGTTACGGTAGTTAATAAATTCCACGGTCCAGGATATTTAGGATCACTATAAGTCTGCCAATAAATTTCATAGCCATCAAGATCAGGGTCTTCTACTGGTCCCCATATCAAGTACGGATGATTCCCACTTAGTTCACCAATAAAATTAGGTGGTGTCGCTGGCGGCGAATCATACTGAACAAGTTTCAGGTAGTTACTGTTGCTTGATTTCCATATTACATAAATGTCATTATTGAAATGTGAAACAGCAATGTTTGAGGTAGCAGATGGACTTGACGCAGCCGTAATAGGATCTGTCCAGTCATTTCCATCATAGTACCTATGTTCAAGATTTGTATTATCAATATCATCATAAACTATATTTAGCTTATTATTATTAGTTAATACCGATCCGATGAATGATTCTATTCGAAGATTTTGAGGGTCACCGGGAGAAAAATTAGGTGCAGTTGACCAATTTGTACCATCCAATGACCTGCGTTTTGCTATTAAATCATATTCATCAGGATCTGGATTAACATCCAATGCGAAAGGAAAATTATAAAGATAAGATCCATATACGGCTAAAAATTCAGAACCTGAATTGTTTTGTACTATCTGAAAGCTTCCAAAATTATTGCCCAGATATTTTGTTCTTACTCTTGCAGCTCCTGTATTTCCATTTCTAACTGCTGAGTTGCCGGTATTATAACCTATGTGAACTCTATCCGTGGAAATAGCAATTGTCGGAAATCCTCCGATGTCGGAATTGGACACATTTTCATTTTGACCAAATGAACCATCCTGATTATTATTATACCAGGTTTCATAACTATCTGCATTGTCTTTTGTTGCCCATGTGACATGCAGAATTCCTTCTTGAAAATCATACGCAACATCTACACCATTACAACTGCTATTATTTAACGATGCAGTACCATAGGCTGTCCAGGTAGTACCGTTGGTGGATTTCTTAGTATAAAGGTTACTTCCGAGTTGATAAGTAACTAAAATCTCCCCTCCATTATTAACAATGATATTTGGGAATTGTGAACCACCCGCGGTTTCTACATTGGAGTTTGTTATTAACTGCCCCTGACTGTTAATTAAATAGTACTTGAGTGAATTAGATGAACCTGAATTTTGTACAACTACGTGATTACCTTCCGACGTTGTGAACATATCAACTTTTTGTGTAGTTGATAAATTGATTCCCGTCGTAACGGCGTCATTCCAGTTCTGGGCGAACAGGAAAGAGGAAAAAAGAAAAAGCAAAAAAAAGATTTGTTTCATTTGTCACTCCCGTATGTTATTGTTAGTTATTTATTTCAACAGTACAGCCTTTATTGTTTTACTAATAGCGCCGTCTGTTAGTTTTATAAAATAAATTCCTGAAGGTAGTGCTATTCCATTTTCAGTTTTTCCGTCCCAGCACACTTTGTGTTCTGCTTTTGTAAGTTCAGAATTTATCAGATCACTGACTTTTTGTCCTATAATATTAAATACACTCAATTCGATATTTGATTGCTTTACTAAACTGAAATTTATTTCTATTTGTGAGTTGAATGGATTTGGATAGGCAGTTAAAGTTAAGTTATTTAAGTCTATAACTTCATTTTCTTGAACTAGTGTAAGAAACGTTGGCTTATAAATAAAATTTGTATGTTTTGTATAAAACAAGGGTGGATCAGGATAAACCGAACCATCTATTAAAAATTCTTCCCTATTATCTCCATCAAGATCATACATTATTGCACCTGAGTATGAAAAATTAGTTACAGTAAAGTCATTCTTCTTTACATAAAACACTTCATATTTCTGATGGTTTAGGCTACCGGTAAATTTCAGTATAACAATTATATCGCCGATGCACATAAATATTTCATCAGTTCCATCTTTATCAATATCTACAGATTGAAGGTTCCCGTAAACTATTCCACCTATCCCTAATAGATCTACTTTTCCAACTACTATAAAATGGTTATCTACATCACTTTCCAAAATCGTAAATCTTGTTGAAGATTCTCCGTTTATCTCCCAACTGCCTCCTATCCAGATTTCTTTTTTACCATTTTTATCCGCATCATTTGTTGAAACAGATAAGTATGCATTAACCGTTTCAACACTACCCAACCAGTTAAGCATGTAAGAGTTGTTTCCTGTATTTTCGATCACAACTACAGCTCCTAATATCCCCCCGGTAATTAATTCTTGTTTTCCATCCTCGTCAAAGTCACCGGTAAGTGTACCATCAAAGTCAAAATCAGGAAGGCTTTCAAAGCTAAATACAAATACAGAATCGAAGCTGTTTGAGAAAGGGTTGTATTCATAGATGAACATACTTTGTAAAGACTGCGCCATAAAAAACTGATCTGTTAAATTATCTCCATCAAAATCACCATATCTATAATCCCTAAGTGTAACATATTCCGAGAAAGGAGAAAAATTAACTTGGAGTTTGGTCGGTAAACTGTCTTTATACGGTTTTGTAAAGTACAATTGTTTTACGTTAAAAGCACTTGAGTCATAATCAATCCTTAATAAATGTAGTTCGTCATTTCCGTCTTTATCAATATCATAAATCGAACGTGCCCAGATTGTGTTGTCATAAGAGAATAATGAGTCAAATGTTCCTTGTTCATTCATTTCTTTTATTACTACATCACTGTTATCGAATGTATAGTTTCTAATATAACCATATAGTTCAGGGCGTTTGTTATTATTAATATCACCGATAATTAAATAAGGATTATTACCCAGAAGCACTTCCTGCCAGAATTTATATTTGTCAAAGTAAAGAGTAGTATCTATAGTAGTAAGGTCTATTATTGTGCTGTCATAGGTGGGGGAATAAGTTTGCTTGTAGGAATTATTGCGAGGTTTGTAATTACCAATTACTCTATAAGTAATTTCACCATCAGGAAATTCGAGTTTAAGAATATTGGAATCTACATAGGAAACCTTGACATCAAAAAAATCTTCTAAGCGTTTTATTTGCTCAGAGATATTATCAGATTGAGCAAAGGAAAAATTACCAGCCAAATAAAATAGGCAGAAAATAAAAACAACATTACTTTTCAGTGAAGAAATTAGAGAAGAAAGAAAACTTTTTAATCGCGGTAACATTCAACACACCTTATGTTATTTCTTATCCAAACTTAAAGGAAATAATCTTTAGTAGATAGTTAATTTTTAAAATAAATTAGTAAAACCCCCAATAAGAAATCACCCGAAAATCTGTAAATAATTAAATTATTACTGAAATTTTTAGGGATTCTAAAATACGTTATTTTTTAAGGTGTGGTTTTTATTTTACCGGGAATTTATGTTGGAAGCGAAATCAATTTCAATTCACTAATACAAAGGAGCCTACAATGGCTAAACAGTATTATCTCCCCCGCCCTGATGTCGGCAAACTACAAATGAATTGGAATGCGGAGTGATGAGATCACTATAATCATTCCTTGATGATTAATTAATTGAATCATTAAAAAAGGCAGCCTCTGTTTCCGTTAGCTAACGGATATGGCTGCCTTTATAATTTTTATTAAGCCAATTTATTTTCTAAAAAACTCCGACGTTAATTTTTCCCATCCGAAATCATCTAAGGTTTCAAGTTCGCCAACGTGAAGCTCTCCGTTTTCATCAGCTTCACTTTTCGATTTCGATCCGGGTTCAATTTTCTTTACGATTGCTTTTGCTTTTTCTATTTCTTCCTGATAAAATGAAACGGCTGCTTTGCCTATTTTCAATCTTTGAATTTCCGAATCGAGATCGTCAGCATCAATTACGCAGATCCAGTTATTTTCGTAGGTGGTTACATCTAAAGCTTCGGGATTATTCTTCAGCAAAGTATTTATCTGCGAAACCTGCCCGCTGATCGGTGAATTAAATGTTATTGTTCTGCTGCCTTGCTTGACAGTAAAGAGTGGCTGCCCGTTTTTAATTTTCATTCCAAGATTCGGCAGTTCAACATCATTTATTTTGCCGATAAGTTTTTTGGCAAAATCATCTAAGCCAACTTTCACAGTACCGTCCTCACTCATACTTGCCCAGCAATGCCCGGGTGATATAAATACTCCTCCGGGAATTTGAAATTCACCCCCGCCTATCTGTTCAATTCCAGGATAATGAGTGATGTGAACTTTAGGTTTTAGCTGCTTTTCTATCCTATCCTGTCTTTTGATCAAAGTCTTTTTAACAAAGGCGATAAGTTCGTCTTCAGTGAAAGGTTTTTGAACATAATCCATCGCACCAAATTTCATAGTCTCCACTGCAGTTTCAACGGAGGCATAGCCTGTAATAATTATCACGTCAATATCAGGACGGAGATGCTTAACTGATTTTGTAACTTCAACCCCATCCATATTCGGCATTTTCAAATCGGTAAAAACAAAATCATAATGATGAATTTGTAAAAGCTTTAATGCTTCTCTTCCGTCTTCAACTGTATCGACGGAATAACCTTCGAGCACGAGTATTTTTCTAAAACTGTCTAATATCACAGGTTCATCATCAACGCAGAGAATCCGTGCCTTTGGTTTTTCAACTTCAACACGTTTGAGTGATTTAGCCTCCTTGCTGAAATCCAGATTAAGACTAACGGAAAGTATTGTTTCGCGTTCTTTGCGTGATTTATTTTCCTGAAATTTTCTTCCGAAGTGCCGGATGATTACATCGGCGCCAATGAAAATAATTACTGCAAGTACAAAAAATAAAAGTGTCATTGTTTAATCTCCCTTAATTTATT